>JAIEBL010000316.1 GCA_029069015.1 Clostridiales bacterium | reverse complement strand
CCCGAAATGCCCGACAGTTCCGATACGATCGAGGCGGAAAACGAGGAAGGGGGTGCACAAGAATGAACGCCGAAGAAGAACGCAAACGCGCCCGCCAAAGGCTCGAAGAGCGAAGAAAAGCCGTGGAAGCGCCGCGTCTTGTGTGCGACGCCGAAGACCTTCTGCCCTTTGCCTGGAAAACGCCTCCCGTCTGCAAAAAGCCTACGAAGGTCATGCAATCCTTAGAGCCGGAAGAAAAAAAGTAATACGAAAAAATACGGTCCGTGAAAGAAACCACAGCTTGTGTTTTCTAGGAATGTTTTAATTGAATTGTTTGCCGAATTTTGTGAAAGACAGAATGAACGGTGAATTTCAGAACAATTGCAGCTGCGGGAAAAGGAGCGTTGAGCGTTGAGAAAAGAAAAGTTCAATAAGAAAGAACAAGAATGTAAAGAATACGAAGAAAAAGTTCTTGCCGAGTTCAAAGAATTTTTGAAACCGTATAACAGTGAATTGGTTGGGCAGGGGGTTGAAATAAACTGCTATTTATCATGGTATTATCCCGACCAAAAAGAGGACGAGGAAGAGAGTTGGGACATAAGAAAGCCTGTGCAACCGAAGAAAACTTATTTTTGTGATTTAGTTGTTTGGGTTGGCTATATCGGAAAATTTGCCGATTGGCTTGCCGACAAATGTGATGCGGATTGCCTTGTTTGTAACAAGTTTGTTTCTTACTATGGCGGTATAGCTCGTTTTATGTTTAAGAAGATATGGGGGTTTAGAAAATTCCGCGATAAATGGTTGCGGAAAGAAGTGGAAAAATTGGTGCGGAAAATTAAAGAAGTCGGCTTCGAGGAAACCATGGCGAGTATTCACGTTTCCAAAAGAATGCGCAAGCGCATGGAAAAAATCGAGAATGAATTGGCGCAAGAAGACGCGCAGGCGAATCAAAATAACGAACAGGCGGAAAACCTTTCATCGAACAATGAGTAGCAGTCGTAAGGTAAGAATAGTTAAAAGAATACAAGCCGTGGTTTGAACCCACGGCTTGCGTTTTAGTTTGCTTAATAGAATTAACCGTTGAATACTCTCTGTCACTTCGACCGAAGCGAAGAGATCTTTTAAAGAGATTTCTCCGCTTCGTTCACTGCGCTCACTTCGGTCGAAATGACAGGTGGGGGTACGTTCGCTCGAAATGACATACGAGGCAGCGGCATACTCTTGTCATTCCACTCAGCCGAAATCTAGGCAAAGTCAATGGCGCAAAGCCAGATATCGGTGTTGCCGAATACGCGCCCCACGTCCGAGCCGCCCGTAACGGCGGCGCATACGAGCAGACGGTTGCCGCTCTTACAGAGAATCGCGCTACTGCCTTTTGCGCGTATCGTTTCCGTCTTTGTTTCGCTGCCCAAAAACGCGAGCGAAAGAAGGGAAGCATCGGGCGAAAAGCCTGCGCAGAACGACGCTACGGTGTCGGTAAGGAAAGAATCGATATTGCTTGCGGTAAAGGGCAGCGAGGCGATTGCATTGCCTTGATCGTCGAGACGAACGAGCGTATCACCCGTGTGGGCGTACAGTGCGCCTGCGTAGAAGAGCGATTTTTTCTGTTCGTTGACTTCCTCGCTCAGAAAGTACACTTTGCTTCTTGCAAAGGCAGTGGTTAGGGTCAACATTTCCGTTTTGCCCTCTCTTGCCGATAAAGCGGCATAGCCCGTCGCCGTGGGTGTGAACGAATAAGGCGTGTAGTAATAGCCGAGATCGATATCCGTAAAGGAAGGTTCACCCAAAAGCGTGAACCGTGCGATCGTCAGAAAACTGCGCGTCTGAAAGGACGCGGCGGCGGCGAGGACGTATCCCGTGTCCGTGGGAAGCAAATCGACAAACGACAGCGAATAGGTGTGCGAAAAGACCTTCGTCCGTTCGAGCGCAAGCCCAGAAGTGTAGGTTTGCAGAAGCAACGAGGTGCGGTTCGTGCGCGTATCCTCGCTTTCGGCGAGCAGAAAATAGCGGTTATCGTATACATACAGCGATCGCGCAAAAAGAGGCGTCGTCGTGGGCATAGTCGCCTCGCCCGTGACGGTCAGGTCCGAAGAGAGCAGATACAGGCCCGCTACGTTTCCGCGGTTGCCCGCAGCGGCAAAACCGCCGCTCGTAGGGATCACTTTGGCGAACGTGAACGGAAAAACGGTGAACGATTCGGTGTGCCCGTTTTCGGTTAGCCGCGCGCAAAAGCCCTGCGTCTTGCCTGCTTGGTTGGCGGCAAAATCGAGGTCGCTCGAATCGGTGTTGCCGAATATGTAAACAAGCCCGTTTTGGGAAAGGACCGAAACGGGCTTTTCACTGCCCTCGCCGCCGATATTGATCTCGTATTCGAGCAGGGGATTCGCCGACGGGCGCGCGTCGCGTACGAGCGAATGTACGTAGGGCGCAGAGCCCGACGCAGGGGTCGAACCGTTCCGTTTGATCGTCACGAGTACGCCGCAGAGCAGAATGAGGATTACAGCGCTCAGCAGCATGATCAGTTGCATTTGTCGTTTTTGTACGCTTTTCATGCACACAGCATACCATACGGTTTTTGTCGCAGAACGGCGTAGTTTGTAAAATAGGGAAAAATCGTGTATGCTATGCCGGCATCAACCTTTTTTGAAGCTTGCCAAAAGCGCGGCGATCCGCTTCGTTCCGTCCGAGCTTTGCGCGCCTTGCATGGCGGCTTTGTGCGCACCCGCATGACTTACGAGCGCCGCAAGAGCGGCTTGCAGAGATTCGCTCGACAGCTTATCGTCGGAAAGGACGTCGATCATGCCGCGGTCGGCGTAGAACCGTGCGTTCAGTTCCTGATCGCCGCGGCTCGTGCTGCTCTTGGGAAGCGGCACGGCTAGCGCAGGCTTTCTGAGCGCCGTTACTTCGGTCAGCGTGCCCGCACCCGCGCGGCAGACGACGTAGTCCGCCCATGCGTACGCGTCCGCCAT
>JAIEBL010000315.1 GCA_029069015.1 Clostridiales bacterium | reverse complement strand
GATTTTAATGTAACCCATGTTCGCCCAATGGTACAAAAGCGCCTTCGTGATACGGCGCGGATACGTTATGCCGCCTAGCACGCGCTGGATATCGAGGGGCGAAAAACCGTCGGGGAGCCGATCGTTTATGTCCCACTTCGCCGATACGCGCGCGCGAAGCCCGAACACGATTGCAAGAACGATCACCACGCCTATGACGCCGTATACGCCCCCTGCGATGACGTAATACGGGATTTTATTTGTTGCTACCGAAAGTATCATTCTGTAATCTACAATCCCCTTTTACTTCTTATCCTCTTTACGGTGTGCTTTCTTCCACTCTTTGATTTCGTTCAATCGCGTCTTGAACCGCCCCTCTAAGCCCTCTTCGGTGGGTTTGTAGTATTCCCTGCCTACAAGCGAATCGGGCAAGCATTGCATGGTCGAGAGTTTGTCTTCCATATCGTGCGCGTACTCGTAGCCCTTGCCGTAACCGATGTCCTTCATAAGGCGCGTGGGCGCGTTGCGTATCACGAGCGGTACGGGCTCGGCCAGCTGACTGAGCGCGTCCTTTTGCGCACGCATGTAGGCAACTTCCATCGCGTTGCTCTTGGGCGCAAGCGACAGATACACCACCGCTTGCGTAAGGTGCACCGAGCATTCGGGCATGCCGATAAAGTGACACGCCTGATACGCCGCAACGCAGATCTCCACCGCGCGCGGGTCGGCAAGCCCCACGTCCTCGCTTGCAAACCGCACGACGCGACGCGCGATATAGAGCGGGTCTTCCCCCGCTTCGAGCATACGAGCCAACCAATACACCGCCGCATCGGGGTCGGAATTGCGCATCGACTTATGAAGCGCGGAAATCAGGTTGTAGTGCTCCTCGCCCGACTTATCGTATAAAAGCGACTTCTTAGACGTGCACTGCTCCACATTCTCCCGCGTGACGCGCACCCGTCCCTTTTCCTCGTCGCCGTTAAGGACTGCCATTTCGAGCGTAGAGAGCGCGTTGCGCGCGTCACCATTCCCGAAAGCCGCGATCATCGAAAGCGTTTCGTCGTCGATGTCCACCGTGCCGCCGTAGCCGCGTTCGTCGCTGAGCGCACGGCGGAGAAGCGCTTCCACTTCGTCCTCTTTGAGCGCCTGCAACACGAACACCTTGCATCGGCTAAGCAATGCGCCGTTTACCTCGAACGACGGGTTTTCGGTCGTCGCACCGATGAGGATAATGCTCCCCTTTTCCACGTAGGGCAAAAACGCATCCTGCTGCGCCTTGTTGAAGCGGTGAATTTCGTCCACAAACAATATCGTCTTGTCGCCGAACAGACGCCCTTTTTCCGCCTGCTCCATGACCTGCTTGATCTCTTTGATGCCGCTCGTCACCGCCGAAAAGTCAATGAACTTTGCTTTCGTGCGGTGCGCGATAATGCGCGCGAGCGTGGTCTTTCCCACCCCCGGCGGGCCCCAGAAAATCATAGACCCCACGCGGTCGCCCTCTATCAGACGCCGCAGGATCTTGCCCTCGCCGAGCAAATGCCGCTGCCCCGCAAACTCGTCGAGATCGCGTGGCCGAAGCCGCGCCGCAAGCGGCTGCTCTGCGTTATTCGTAAAGAAAGTTCCTTGTTCCACTTCTATGTGTCCGCCAAAATTTCGGTATAGTAGTAGTATAAAATATCACACCGCTTTTGTCAATTAAGAATTAAGAATGTAGAATGAAGAATTATTGCTACTTTGCGAGTTCCGGCGCATTCCCGTCATTTTGAACACCCTCGTCATTGCGAGACAACTTGTTGTCGAAGCAATCCAGCTTTATCGCAACTTACGGTCTGGATTGCTTCGTCGCTACGCTCCTCGCAATGACGGAAAACACCCCTCTGTCCTCAGCCGAGCGCGAAGCGCGAACGCCCTTAGCCGAGTGCGAAGCACGACCGCCACGAGCGAAGCGAGTACAAGAGCCGTAGGCGAGTATTTCGACCGAAGTGAGCGAAGCGAACGAAGCGGAAAAATCTCAAAAAAGCCCCCTCGCGTTTTGCTACAAACAGTGCACTGCACTGTTTGCTTAACACAAAACGTGCTCGGGGTGACAGCAGAGACGCCCCAAAACAAAAAACCTACCGTTGCCATTCGGTAGGTTTTCAATGTTATTTTATTCTTCGCTTTCGCTCTTAGAAAGCACCCCGTCCGTGCAAGTCACGGTGTATTCACTCGTGTTGTAGGCCAATGGGTGCCACTTACTTATTGCCGCCCATTGCGCCTTCGTACCGCCATACGTTATGTTCGTCAACGCACCGCACCAAGAGAATGCATTATTTCCTATACTCGTCACGCCTTGCGGTATCGTTATACTCGTCAGGCTTCTGCAATTAAAGAATGCACTACTATGTATAAATTTCGTATTACTGTTTATGGTACAAGAAGTTATATCTTTATTCTTTGCCTTTACCAAAACCAAATACGGGTTTTCGCTGTTTCCTATGTATAATCCGTTATCATATTCATTATATTGCAGGCTACTGCAATTATCGAATGCACCACCCCCGATACTCGTCACACTGTCGGGTATCATTATACTCGTCAGGCTTCTGCAATTACTAAATGCCCCTCTTCCAATACTCGTCACACTGTCTGGGATCATTATACTCGTCAGGCTAATACAATTATCGAATGCATCATCAAAAATGAACTTCGTATTGCTGTTTATGGTGCATGAGGTAATAGCCGTGTTCTTTGCCTTCATTAACCACAAATACGGATTCTCATTGTTCCCCAGATAGAGAGCATTGTCATATTCGTTATATTGTAGGCTACTGCAATCCACAAATGCATCACTATGAATACTCGTGACGGAGTTCGGTATCGTTATGCTTGTCAGGCTACTGCAATCCCAGAATGCACGCATCCCGATACTCGTTACGTTGCTTCCGATCGTTATGCTCGTAAGACTACTGCAACCCTGGAAAGTAAAACCTTCAATTTCCGATAAGCCGCTTCCTATGATTATGCTTGCAAGGCTACTGCAATTACAGAATGCATACTCCCCGATGCTCGTGACTGCGTTCGGTATTACTATACTGGTAAGTCCACATTCACGGAATGCATTCTCTGCGATACGCGTTACGCTACCGTCGGCGGGAATAACACTGTTGTTGCACCCCGCAATCAGCGTTTTCGTCGCCGTTTCTATCAGGCAATTCCCCGCGCTGTGGTATTTCGTATTGCCGTTCTCTACCGTTATGCTCTCTAAACGATCGCAACAAGCGAACGCACTCTCTCCGATATTCAATACACTATCGGGTATCTCTATATCCGTCAGGCTATCGCAATCACCGAATGCCCACTCCCCGATACTCGTTACGCTACTGGGGATCTCGATGTCGGTAAGGTTACCGCAACTATCAAATGCTTCATCATAAATAATTCGCGTTTTACTGTGTATGGTGCAAGAAGTTATATCCGTATTCTTTGCTGCGAATAACACCACGTACGGGTTTTCGGTATTTCCTAAATAAAAAGCGTTATCGTATTCGTTATATTGCAAGCTGTCGCAATCCCAGAATGCGTCCTCCCCGACAATTACCACGCTGTCGGGGATCGTTATATTCGTCAAGCCGCTACAACCGTCGAATGCACTCTCTCCAATACCCGTTACGCCGCTCGGTACGCTCACGTTTGTCAAACTGCTGCATTCATAGAACGCCCCTCCCGCAATCACTTTCGTATTTGCGTGTATCGTACACGACGTTATGTCTTCGTTTTTTGCCATGATCAAAGCACTGTACGGGTTATCAACGTTCCCCAAATAAAGCGCGTTGTCGTATTCGTTATATTGCAGACTCTCACATTCAGCGAACGCCTCATACCCGATACTCGTTATGCTGTCGGGTATCGTTACACTCGTTAAGCGCTCGCAACCACGGAATGCCTCATACCAGATTACGGTAACGGGTAAACCCTGATAGATTGCCGGTATGAAAATTTCGCTTGCCGTCACAATCCCCAAGCCCGTCACGGCATACGACGCGCCGTCGGCATTCAATTCAAACGCCAACCCTTGCGTATACGGACTGTACCCGCAAGCGGTGCAGACGCCGTTTCCGTTGTACGTATGCCCCGCGGGGATCGTTTCCGTTTCCTTGTTCGAGCAAACGGAACACGTGCGCGATTTTACGCCGTCCGTCGTGCAAGTCGCGGGCGTATCGACGACCCACTCTCCGTAGGTATGCCCTGCCGCACATTTATTTGCTTCCCCTTCATCATCACCGCAAGCGACGAGCGAAAGACTTACGAGCGCTAACACAACGCAAAGCAAACAAATAAGCCAAACTCTTCTTTTCATAAACATTCCTCCGTACAATAAAATTGTTTTCCTTTATTGCGGTCGCATTTTTATCTTAGCGCACGCATAAATGCGCCTAAAATAAAAAAGTGCGCCGGCCGAAGCTGACGCACGAAAAACGCAAACTCCGACTGTCGCCAAACAATTCTTATGTTGTACGGAATAGTAAACCTATACACCCATAAATAGAATTTGCGTTTTTACCAAATTCAGTTTGGACGTATAAGCGTGATTTTTTGCAATAAAAAAGTCCGTACTCCCAATTTAGGACTATAAGAATTGTTTGGCATACTCAATGTAGCATAAATGCAAGGAAAAGTCAAGTGGGGAGAAAGAAATAGCAGGAGAATGCAGAATTAAGAATTAAGAGATTTCTCCGCTCGTTCGTTTCGCTCACTTCGGTCGAAATGACAGAGGGGGCGTGCGAAAACAGCTACTCGTCATTGCGAGCGATAGCGAAGCAATCCAGACTTTAACGCAGCGTTCGTTCTGGATTGCTTCGTCGCTACGCTCCTCGCAATGACAGGGTGGCAGAGAGTTACTCACTACTTCCCTTGTCACCTCGACCGTAGCGAGCAACGCGAGCGAAGCGGAGAGGTCTCTTAAAGAGATTTCTCGACTGCGCTTCGCTCCGCTCGAAATGACACAAAGCGTAGTCTTCCACTTCCCCGCCTTAATCAAAAAAAGTAGCGGTTTTTCCTACCGCTACTCTTTTTGCAAAAAGTAATTTTAAGAATCGACTTTCGCGGGCGTGTACCGCGAAAGGACGCTTTTTTAAGTTCGCCCAAGTCGGAGAAAAGCCAAGCGGAGCTATGCGTAGCGCAGCGCCGACTTGCGTTTGGGCGAAAATCATTGAAATTCTATGACGTCCACCCACGAATGCAGGAGCTCCTGCTCTTCGGGCTTGCCTTTGACCGATTGGCTCGCGGCAACGATGGGAAGCCATTTCTGCACGTACTGCTTGG
>JAIEBL010000314.1 GCA_029069015.1 Clostridiales bacterium | reverse complement strand
CCTGTGATTGCTGCGGCGGCAAGCGTCTTAAAAAAGAAGCGCTCTCGGTGTACGTGGGCGGCAAGAACATCGACGAGGTTTGCAGGCTCAGCGTGGTGCAGTTGCTTGAGTTTATCGACGCGCTCGTACTCACGCCCACCAAGGCAATGATCGCGCGCTTGCTGATCAAAGAAATCAAGGCGCGGCTCGGCTTTCTCAAAGACGTAGGCTTAGGCTATCTGACGCTTTCGCGCGGTGCGGCAACCCTTTCGGGCGGCGAAGCGCAACGCATTCGGCTTGCAACGCAGATCGGTTCGGGCTTGCAAGGCGTGCTGTATATCTTGGACGAACCGAGCATCGGACTGCACCAACGCGACAACGCAAAGCTTTTAAACACGCTCGTCAAACTGCGGAACCTCGGCAACACGCTCATCGTTGTCGAGCACGACGAAGAGACCATTCGCGCCGCCGACTTCGTGGTGGACGTAGGCCCGGGTGCGGGCGTTCATGGCGGGGAAATCGTGGCGGCGGGGTCTTTGGACGAAATCATTGCACAGCCGCGTTCGATCACGGGTAAGTTTTTAAGCGGGGAGCGAAAGATCGAAGTACCCGCAGAACGTACCCCCGTGGGCGACACGTTTATCACCCTCAAAGGATGCTTGCAGAATAATCTGAAGAATATCGACGTTTCCATTCCCACGGGCGTGATTACTGCCGTAACGGGCGTATCGGGCAGCGGGAAGTCGAGCCTTGTCAATCAGATCCTCTACCCGTCGGCGGCAAACGCCGTGATGGGCAGTCGGCTGACGGTGGGTGCGCACGCCACGATCGAGGGCTTGGAGCATATCGACAAAGTGATCTGTATCGACCAAAGCCCCATAGGGCGCACGCCGCGCTCCAATCCCGCAACGTATACGGGGATGTTCGGCGCGATCCGCGAGCTGTTTGCCAAAACGCCCGATGCGCAGGAACGTGGCTATAAAGCAGGGCGGTTCTCTTTCAACGTAAAGGGCGGCAGATGCGAAAGTTGCAGCGGCGACGGTATTATCCGCATCGAAATGAACTTTTTGCCCGACGTCTACGTGCCCTGCGAGGTGTGCGGCGGCAAACGGTACAACCGCGAAACGCTACAGGTGCGCTACAAGGGAAAGAATATTGCCGACGTATTGGAAATGACGGTGGAAGAAGCGTGCGCGTTCTTCGAGAACGTTCCGCCCATTGCGAGTAAGGTCAATATGCTCCGCGACGTGGGGCTGGGGTATATCAAACTCGGTCAGCCCGCGACCACACTTTCGGGCGGCGAGGCGCAACGCGTCAAACTTGCCACCGAGTTGTGCAAACGCAGCACGCAGAAAACGCTGTATATTCTCGATGAGCCGACGACGGGCTTGCATATCGCCGACGTCGAAAAGCTGATCGGCATTCTGTATCGGTTGCGCGCGGGTGGCAATACGATCGTCGTGATCGAGCACAATCTCGACGTCATCAAAACGGCGGATTACATTATCGACCTCGGTCCGGAAGGGGGCGACCAAGGCGGCAGCGTCGTTGCCTGCGGTACGCCCGAGGAAGTGGCGAAGGTCGAAAAAAGCTACACGGGTCAGTTCTTAAAACCGATTTTGGAGCGGGGCTACTAAACAGCGGTTTATAGCGGCACAAAAGGGGAAGAAAACCGTCCTTTTTGTGCGAAATACGACATATTTCTTGACAACTCAGACACAAAAAGGTATTATAAATATGTACGGGTTTTGTGTCTGTCGGACGGGCATGAAAACATTGTTTTTTAAGACTGAACCAAGGCTTGGCTGAGGAGAGGAACATGGTTGTTACGTTTGTAATGGATCAATACGGGGATACCAACAACGGTACCACGGTTACGGCAATGCGGTTTGCCGATATAATGAAAAAGAAAGGGCATGAGGTGCGGATCATCACCGCTTCCAAAGTAGAGGGCGACGGCATTTACGTTCTGCCCGAATGGAAGATGCCCGTTTTTCATAAGATCGTTGCCAAAGAGGGCATGAAGTTTGCCGAGCCCGACGAAGCGCGTATCCGCGAAGCCATCGACGGCAGCGATGTCGTGCACATGATGATGCCCTTTAAGGTGCAGGAAGCGACGCGCAAGATTGCCGAAGAAATGCGCATTGCCACGACGGCGGCTTTTCACGTGCAGCCTGAAAACCTTACTTATGGTATCCACATGAGTTGGTTTCCGGGGTTCAACGGTCTGATCTTCCGCTACATGAAGAAGTTTTACGGCAAGTATAACCACATTCACGCGCCGAGCGAGAATACGAAGCGCATCTTGGAAAAACACAAATTCACCGGCAATATTTATCCCATCAGCAACGGCGTTGCCGAAGACTTTAAAAAGCTCGATTTGCCGCGTCCCGAAAAGTATCAAGGCAAGTTCGTGATCCTGATGATCGGGCGGTACGCCAACGAAAAACGGCAGAATATTCTGATTAAGGCGATCGGCGAAAGCAAGTACAACGATAAGATCCAGTTGGTGCTTGCCGGCCGTGGACCGACCGAAAAACGGCTGCGTAAGCTCAGCGCGAAGTATCTTAAAAATCCAGCCGAGTTCACCTTCCTTCCCAAAGAAGAACTCGTCAAACTGATTAACGTGTGCGATTTGTACGTCCACGCTTCCAACGTAGAGAACGAAGCGATTTCATGTATCGAAGCGTTTACCTGCGGGCTTGTGCCCATTATTTCGGACAGCGACGCTTCGGCGACCAAGCAGTTTGCGCTGACCGAACGCAATCTGTTTCCCGCCGACGATCACCACACGCTCGCTAAGAAAATCGATTGGTTTATCGAGCACCCCGAAGAAAAGGAAAAGCTGAGCGAGGAGTACCGCGAGTACGCCAAAAAATTCGCCATCGAGCCTTGCGTGGACAGCCTGATCGACGTCTTCAACGCCGCCATCGATGAAAGCAACAAACGGTGGCGCAATACCGACCGCGAAAAGGTCTACCTTTCCACGCTGGACGCAAAGTCCGTCAAGCGCTACAACAAGAGCAAAAAGAAGTACGAAAAAGCGCTCCGCAAAAAGCGCACCCCCGACTTTGCAAACTCGTTTATCACGACCATCTGCGGCGACCTCGACGCCGAACCGCCCGTAAGCGAGAAACAAAACGCCCCCGAAACGGAAGCGGAAATCGAAAAGGAATAGTTTTTAAATCGCTTACTTTAAACAGGCAGTTCCGTTATAACTCATAGGAACAAAAAGCAAGGAAAAAACAGTCCTTGCTTTTTCTGTTTGATTTTGATATAATGGAAATAGGATAAATCGGTAATTTTTCGGAGCATACACTGAAAATGAATGTGGAAAATGAGAATGAAGCTCTGGCTATAATGGAATATGTAAAAACTGCTGACTTAAAGGGTAACGTGGAAATAGGTAAAGATGAATTTCTATGGGATTTAGGAGGCATTTTTTTGCGTTTTGCCATAGAGCTTCGTGAAACCACTGTATTTTATTCACGTCGCAAAAGTCAACTCTTTGGCATCGGACATTTTCATTTAGAACATGCTGATGTGATCAATACCATACAAGAGATAAATAGGGAAGACAGAATAGTGCGCATAACCGTCGACCCATTAGGGAGTAGTTTTTGCATTGTCAATAAGACCGATAAGAAAAAGAAAAGCTGGCTGATTGTTCGCCACTATTATTCGTCCATATAAATTTCAATTTGTCGGGTTGAAAGCTGCAAAAAAGCGTAACCGCTACGGTTACGCTTTTTGTATGTTGCATTAAAAATTCTTTTACAGTACTTTGGATAAAAAGTCTTGCAGGCGTTCGTTCTGCGGGTGATTGAATACTGCGTCGGGGGGACCTTGCTCCACGATCTTGCCGCCGTCCATGAAAAGGACGCGGGTGGCGACTTCGCGGGCGAATGCCATTTCGTGGGTAACGATGACCATCGTCATGCCTTCTGCCGCCAATTCTTTGATGAGCGCGAGCACCTCGCCCACCATTTCGGGGTCGAGCGCGCTGGTCGGCTCGTCGAACAGAATTACTTTCGGACGCATGGCAAGTGCGCGCACGATGGCGATACGTTGCCGCTGACCGCCCGAAAGGGTGGAGGGGTAGGCGTCGGCTTTGTCGGATAGACCGATGCGCTCAAGTAGCCGCAGCGCGTTTTCTTTGGCGTCCGCCTTGATTTGCTTTGCCGTGGTTTCAACGGGGAGTAAAGGCGCGCGTTTGTCCTTTTTACGAAACAGGTTTTTGCATTTCGTCCAGAAGTTTTTCCGCTTGACTTTACGCAGGTCCTGCAATGCCACGTGCACGGGGGCGAGCGTGATATTTTTGAGCACGGTCATATTGTGGAACAGATTGAACTGTTGGAATACCATGCCCATGCGCCGCCGCTGAATATTGATGTCTACGTTGAGGTTGCAGAGGTTGTTTCCCTCGAAGAAAACGTAGCCGTCGGTGGGGTCTTCGAGTACGTTCAGACAGCGTAGAAAAGTGGATTTGCCACTACCCGACGGGCCGATGACCGCAACCTTTTCGCCCTCGAAGATCTTTGCGGAAATATCGTTAAGGACGGTGTTTTGTCCGTACGTTTTTGTAAGGTGCTGCACTTCGATGAGCGCGGACGGGTCGTAGGGCTCTACGGGTGTCTTTTCGCTTTTGTAGAATTTTTCCTTGACTGCTTTGGCTTTTTCGGGCTGCTTGGGGGAGGGAGCTTGCCCGACGGGCGCGGACTCCTCGACAAGGACCGGCTCTTCGGCGGACAATACGTCTGCTTCGGTGACGGCGCTTTTATCGTCTTTCATTTTTGCGCAACCTCCTTTCCAAAAGTCGGATGAGCACGGTGATGATAATCACCAGCACGAGATAGCACAGCGCAAGCATGATGTACGGCACGAAATATTCGAACGTGGAGTCGGCAATCGCCTTAAACGAGCGCGTCAGATCGGCAAGACCGATTACGCTGACGATAGAGGTTTCTTTCAATAACGAAATAAACTCGTTGCCGATGGTGG
>JAIEBL010000313.1 GCA_029069015.1 Clostridiales bacterium | reverse complement strand
CATATCGAGATAGTAGTCGCGGTTCAACGTAAGATTTACGTTAGAAAGCGCCGAAACGAGCGGCGAACGCGCAACAAGCGGATTGCTTCCGAGTTTGTTGTTGAACGTGGCTTTCCATTCTTTATCGACGATGATTTCGTAACCGTAGTACTCGGCGTACGTATTCGTAGACGAAGCGCCCACCGTATAGGTCACGCCGGTATTTTGCATATCTTCAAGCATGTAGCTCACTAAGTCTGCCACTTCTTCGGTCATTTTGCTCTGCGTCAAGCTTCCTTCGATATGGAAATCAACGGTAAGCGAGTCGGTCTCAAATTCCTCGTCATACCAAGGATAGCGCGTAGACGCCGTAGCGGGATACGTTATCCCATCTTCTTCGATATGGTCTGCCGCAACCATTTCGTCGGTAATCAGGAAATATTGGTGCGTTGCGCCCTCTTTGACGGCGCCGCCCGCTACGAGCTGAATGTTCACGTCGCCCCACGTGCAGTCCACGATATACCACTGCCCGTCGAGTTTGACTTTGTTCCAAGCGTGCCCGCCGCGGTTGCCCACGGGACCTGCCTCGCCGATAACGCGCAAGCACTCGAATCCTTCGATACTCGCAAGCAACGTATACGCCTTGCTCATCGCATCGCAAACGCCGTAATAATCGGTATCGGTCAAAATGCTTTCTAGATAGTACGACTCGTATTTAACCGCTTCTTCCGTTCTCGATATATCCAACACTTCATAGTCGTAGAGTACGCGCCAGAGAATCCAATCGTAGATGGCATGCAGCTTTTGCACGTCCGTCATGTCGTTGGAAATAATGTAGCGCAAGGTTCTGCGGGCGTAGGCGTACAGCGTCGCCGCCGGACTGCCCACCGTAGGCACGGGCTTATAGCCGAGCATTGCGATATAGTACAACTGCTCCGACGTGCTGACCTCTACGGGCGTTTTGGCGTCGATCGGGAACGCAAAGTTAGCCGAACGCACCTTGGACGGATCGTAGTTGACATGCGGACGAATGGCGTTCCACTGCTGTTCGTCGTGCCCCGACGTTCTCTTGCTTGGCGTGCCTTCCGTGTGGAAATCTATGGTAAATTTACAAATCTTTCTGTTGCTTTGCGCAAAACCGTTGAAGCCGTAACTTCCCGTAAACGCCGCTTTATCAATCGCGTTTGCGATCACGCGCTGCGCTGCGGTGTACGCCGGGTCGCCCGTCGTGCCGTAGCTATAATCCAGGTACAGTGTTTCACCCGTCGAAAGCGAAGACGGACGCCACAGAAACGCGTATTCCACCCATTCGAAGAATTCCTCGTCACTGCGCACGTAGTAGTTGCGCGCACCGCTGTAAAACGTCTTTTCCAAATACGGTATAGCGGCGGTATCCACTCTACTCGTGGTATACGGCGCCGACCAAGCCGACTCGGTCAAAATGCCGCTTTCATCGCCCAAGGTCTTAACTTTGATAATGAACGTATCGGTAAACACCTTGCCGAACGAATTGTTAAAGTATGCGGTGGCGTCAAAACTCGAATCGGTAAATTTGTCCCTAAGCGCAACGTTTTCGGTGCTCAGGTCGGAAAGGGTTTCGCCCGTACGGGTATTCTGGATCGACACGGCAAAGCCTGCCGCCCCCGCCGTTCCGCTCCAACGGATAAACACCTTCGGATAGCAGTTATCGTAGTCGAGCGTCACTCTCTGCGATTGCAAATAGCCGCGCGCCTGCACCGTTACGGACAACTCGCCGTTTGCGAATTCTACGTATTCGCCGTTGACTTTGACCTCGATTTTGTACAAGCCTGCACGCGTGGGGGTGTATGCAAAGTTCTTTCCCGAACCCGCAGATTCGCCGTTTACGAACCATTCGATGATCGGCGCGGGATTGTTTTCTGACGAAAGCACGTACGAAAGCGTGAACGTCACGGTTTTATATTCGTCCGGCTCTTGTACCAAAAGCGATTCGTCGTAGGCAATTTCAACACTCGTTACCGCATCGACAACGTTGATAAAAACCGAGTCGTTGACGTTCGGATCGGCGGCGACCGAAACGCTGAGCGTGGTGCTTCCTACGCCCTGCGGCGTGACCGAGAACGGCAGATCCGCACTTTGCGTCGTTTCGTTTCCGCCGTATGACCATACGACGTTCTCTTGCGGGTCGACGCTCTCGCTTTCGCTCAGCGACGCCGTAAAGGAAATAGGCGCAACCGCATCGGAAAGCACGATAACGGTATTCTGATTTTCGATATAATTGAGCGACGAAGCGGGTACGATGGCAATGCCCGTCGGCGTTGCATACGATACTTTGACGGTCACCGTCGCCGTCTTGTCGTTTTGCACCGTAACGGCGGTCAGCGTCGCTTCGCCCAAACCCACGGCGTAGGCGTACACTTTCGCCACAACGCCGCCCGCACGGTACGTTTCGATTTTTACGACGTCTTCGTCGCTTGATAGGACGTTGAATTCTTTTTTGGACGCCTTCGAAGGCAATACCTCTACATACGACGATAAGTCGATGCGTTGCCCGACGGCAAGATCGATGCGCTCGCTTGTAAATTGAACGCCCGAAACTTCTATATTAAAAAGGTCAAAACAACCCGTAAAGAGCAACGTCGATAACAGCATCGCCGTTGCCAAAAAAATCGATAGCCATTTGCTCTTTTTCGTATTCATATTTTTATTATACCACACTCCGTTTGCGTTTTCAAGTGCTTTGCTATTGTTTTTTGACTTCCCGCCCCGCGAAAATGCGTTTTGCGTTGTAAATTACAAACCGCCGAATATACATAGAATATGAAATTCGTGTTAAAAGCGGTACTTTCGGTTACCTTTTTTACGGCAATCGACCGCATATTGGGATTCGTATTCAAGATTTACCTTTCGCGCGAGCTGGGCGCGGTGGGCATGGGCGTGTATCAGGTCGCGCTGAGCGTCTTCTTCTTGCTTCTTACCGTCACCACTTCGGGACTCCCGCTCATCGTTTCCAAAAAGACGGCGCAAAGCGGGCAAAACGGCAAGACGATGCACGGCACGGTATCGGCGGCGCTCCTCGTCGGGCTCGCGTCCGCCGTCCTCGTGTGTCTCGTCGTTGTCTTGCTGCAAAAACCGCTCGGCAAAATGATGGCAAGCCCCGAGAGCATGACGCTTCTGTTGTTCATGCTCCCCGGCGTGCTGTTTTCGGGCGTGTACGCGGCACTTCGCGGCAATCTTTGGGGCAAGCAGAAATATACGACGATGAGCATCATCGAAGTCGTGGAGCAAACGCTTCGCATTCTTTTGACCGTGCTTCTCTTCATGCTCGGCTTTAATAAGCTCAAAATGACGGCGGTTTCGCTCTCGGCATCCTGCGCCGTCACGGCACTGCTGTGCGCCGTGTGCTACTTTTCGGGCAAAGGAAAGCTCGCGTCCCCCAAAGGCGAAATCGTGCCGCTACTCCGCTCGTCCGTGCCCATCACCTGCGTGCGCGCCGCGTCGAGCGCCGTAAGCTCGGTCATCGCCATCGTCGTCCCCTTCATCCTCATGAAAGCGGGCAACACGCGCGAACAGGCAATGTATCTGTTCGGCGCGAGCGTGGGCATGGCACTTCCCCTGCTCTACCTGCCCGTAACGGTCGTCGGCTCTCTTGCCTACGTAATGATCCCCACGCTGAGTAAAGCGTACGGCAGCGGCAACCTCTCTTCGGCAAGACGGCAGATCGAAACGGCGGTCACGCTGTCGATCGTGGTCGCTGCACTCTTCGTTCCCGCCTTTGCCGCGCTCGGGCTTCCCGTCGGAAAACTCGTCTACGACAACGTAGACGCGGGGCGCTTTCTCTCGCATGCTGCGTGGCTCTTGATTCCCGTCAGTCTGGAAAATATCGTTTCGAGCATGCTCAACTCGCTCGACCTCGAAAAACGCGGCTTTGTCAACTATATGATCGGCTCTGCGGTCATCTTCGCCGTGCTCGGCATGTTCTGTCGCAACTTCTCGGTGGACGTTCTCATCTACGCGCTCGGCGCGGGCTGGACGATTTCGTCCATTCTCGATCTCTTGGCCATTAAAAAGCGCGTGGGCATCCGCTTTACGTTTATCATGCCGCTCGTCCTCTCCTGCCTGCTCGTTTTGCCCGCGACCCTGCTCGTCAAAACGCTCTTCTCGCTCCTCGGCAGTCTGCCGCATCTGCTCGCCATTGCCATAAGCGGCGGCATCGGTTGCGTGTTTATGCTCGTGCTTTCCGTCGTCTTCGGTATTTTGGACGTTTCGCTCTTTTTCAAGAAAAAAACGCAAAAACCGAATGCCAAGAAAAAGGCGAAAAAGCCGTGCAAATCGATTGCAAAGACGACGCTGTAGTGATATACTGATAGTACAATTTCATAAGGAGGTTGCCCGACATGAACAAGGGTTCACAGGAAATTGCAACCGCAAACACCAAGACTTTTTACAAGCGTAAGAAACTCAGCGCGACCAAACGAATCACCTATCTTGCTACCTTAGTTGCCGCTTCCCTCGTTTTCAAGCTCCTGGGCAATATGCTCAACTTCGGCAACACGAAAATCAGTATCGTATATATCCCCTGGCTTTTGTCGGGCATCATTATGGGCCCTTTGGGGGGCGCAACCGTCGTATTCGCGACCGACATCATCGGTCAGCTCATCATCTCGACGGGCGGCGCGCCCTTGCCGCTGATCGTGATTTCCAACGCGCTGTTCGGCTTTTTGGCGGGGCTTATCTTTAAGATTCCCAAGCTCGACAACCGTTTAAAGCTTTTAATCGCAACAATAGCAGTGACGTGCGTCTGCACACTCGGGCTCACCACCTACGCGCTCGCTGAGGTCTACTGCGTGCCCTTTAAAGTCGAATTCGTGCTTCGCTTGCCGCAAGCCTTGATGGTATGCGTCAACGCCGCAGTCGTTGCGTTCCTCTTCCCCCTCTTGGGTAAAATGGGACTTGTGGGCGGCGTCGCCGTACCGAAAAAAAAGGAAGCCGACAAAGAAATCGAACAAAGCGAATAACGAACGATCTGTGCCTTCATATTCAGACAAATAGCCCACTATCTTCGCGCGTGAAGTATAGCGGGCTTTATTTAATATTCAAGTTACGTTATAAGTTAAAATTCAGCGGTTGCATTATTCGGTTAATTCTGCTATAATCATCCTATGAGAGGGAAAACTTTATGAAATTTTGGGAAACAATCCTTATTTCCTTGATCCTTATCATAGTCATGCCGATTCTTTGTTCGGCTTTCTGGTTTTTTAAGGTCCGTGAAGAAAAGAAATTTTCGGTCGAAGGAAGTATCCGAACTCGTCCGCCGAAGATCGTTTCCGGTTTTTTTCTCGGTGTCGCGCTTTTATTTCTTTGCGGCGGTACGGCGGGTATCCTATATTGCTGCGTAACCGACAGTGAAAATACGACCGTCTCCATTGTGATTATACTGGCAGTATGCGTTGCGGCATTCTCGGCGCTTGCATTTTTCGGCTATGCGAACATCCGTTTCAACTACGTAGTTGCAGACGCCGAAGGCATACTTGCTTGTCGGCTTTTCCGCAAGAAAAGATATTACCGTTATGAAGAAATAGAGTATATTCATGACAGCACTTCGTTGGGAATGATGGGCGGTCTGATAGGCTACGATAAAGAGAATAAAAAAATTTTTGCCGTCGACGCAATTCACATAGGCGCTGCCGACGTAGCGCAACGATTACGGGAACACGGCGTTAGGCAAAGCAATCCGACGTATTCCCGCTGAAAAACAGAATTTTAAAGCTCCTCGGTTTTCACCGGGAGCTTTTGTTTTATGTTCCGTATTCCTTTTTACTATTTCCGTTAAAATTACGCTTCTTGGATTTGCACGTCTTGCTCCACGTCGGCGGAATAGTCCACGCCCTCTACGTTAAAGCCGAACAGCTTGTAGAAGTCGTCGAAGAAACCGTCGAGGTCGGCGTACTTGTTCAGCGTATCCGTGCCGACTGCCTTCCAAGCTTTTTCCACAGCCTTCTGCAC
>JAIEBL010000312.1 GCA_029069015.1 Clostridiales bacterium | reverse complement strand
TTCGCTTTGCTCACTTCGGTACTCGCCTACGGCTCGTGGCGTTCGCGCTTCGCGCTCGGCTGAGCGAAATGACAAGCGGTGCGATGAAGTCGGTTGATTCGATAAGGCGCGTCCGTGCTCCCCTGTTCCGTCATCCCGAGCGTAGTCGAGGGATCTAGTGAGCAGAGCGAGCGTAGTCTTTCTTGTCTTGCCCTCAAAGGAAACGGCGATAATGTAGTCAACGTAAAGGACACAAGCCGTGAGAATAACCGTATGCTTTATTTTTAGTCTACTTACGCTTCGCTGGATTCCTCGGCGCGCCTTACGGCGCTATACTCGGAATGACAGAGGGGTGGTAAACGACTCCTGCCTTATAGAATCAACTATTTGCGCTCGGGATGACGGAGGAGTGGAAGCGCTTCAAGGCTTATAGAATCAACCGTTCCTACGTCTAGTACTATTTCCGCTCTTCCCCTCTTTCTCTCGTCCTCTACGGCACAGTCCTTTCAAAAAAACCGCGCGACGCCGCCCTGCCCCAAAATAAAAAAAGGTAGCAGTCTGTTTCGGCTACTACCTTTATTACAATTTCTTTTTTTCTTGCGCGGGTTTATTCTTCTTCGCTATTCGTTAGATTCGCCAAAGGGTTATCCTTGCTCGCTTCCAGCTTTGCAAAGCGCGTCAATACCTTTTTGGATACGTTCACTACGTTTTCTACGTTAAAGCCGTAAATTTCGAAGAGTTGTTCGGCGGGTGCGGACGAGCCGAACGTATCGATGCAGACGTATGCGCCGTCGAGTCCGACGTATTTGCCCCACGAATAGCTGCTACCCGCTTCGATAGCGACGCGTGCGCGGCAGGCTGCGGGCAGAACGGAGTCGCGGTACTTCTGCGTCTGACGGTCGAACAGTTCCATGCAGGGCATGCTGACCACGCGGACGGTATTTTTGCCGAGCGCTTCTTTGGCTTTGAGCGCGAGTTCCACTTCGCTGCCGCTCGCCATCAGGATAAGTTCGGGCGTTTCGCCTTCGCAGTCGCTCACGATATAGCCGCCGTAGAGCGCGTCTTCCCCGCTGCCTTTAATGGGCGGCAGATTCTGACGCGACGCCACGATACACGTAGGACCTTTGCCCGTTACGGCAGAGATATATGCCGCCGCCGTTTCGCGCCCGTCGCAAGGACGGAAGACTTTCAGTCCGGGAATGGCGCGCAAGCCCACGAGCTGTTCCACGGGTTGATGCGTAGGGCCGTCTTCGCCGACGCCGATCGAGTCGTGCGTGCAGACGTAAATCTGATTGAGGTTCATGAGCGCCGACATACGCATAGCGGCTTTCATGTAGTCGGAGAACACGAAGAAAGTAGCGCAGAACGAGCGCAAGCCGCCGTGCAAGATAAGGCCGTTGCAAATGGCCGCCATCGCGTGTTCGCGAATACCGAAGTGCAGGTTGCGCCCCGTGCGGTCCTCTGCGCTGTAATCGCCCTTATCCTTTAAATACGATTTGTTGGACGGCGCAAGGTCGGCACTGCCGCCTACGAGATTGGGCATAATGTCGCTGAGCTTATTGAGAACCGTGCCCGACGTGTTTCGCGTCGCTTCCGCTTTCTTTCCGAACAAGTCGTACAATACGGCAAGATCTTCGTCGGACGGGTCTTTGTCACGGATAAACTGCGTAAAGAGTTCGTACTCTTCGGGATACGCCGCTTTATATGCCTTAACGGTTCTATTCCATTCCGCTTCGTTTTTATTGAGTTCTTCGGTGATTGCCGCGTAGTGCGCGTACACGTCGGCGGGCGCTTCAAACGGTTTTGCCGTGTAGCCGAGCGCTTTTTTCGTCTGCTTGATTTCTTCTGCCGAAAGCGGCGAGCCGTGAACGTCCGCAGTGCCCGCTTTGGGCGAACCGAAGCCGATGGTCGTCTTCACGATAATAAGGCTGGGGTGTTTCGTGTCCGACTTTGCGAGTTTTATCGCCGCCTCGATGGCGTCTACGTCTTCGCCATTCTCCACGCGGAGGACCTGCCAGCCCTGCGCTTCATGGCGCTTACCAACGTCGTCGCGGAACGCGATACCGATATTGCCCTCGATGGAAATGTCGTTGCTGTCGTAGAGCACGATGAGTTTACCTAAACCCCACGTACCGGCAAGCGATGCCGCTTCGTATTCGATGCCCTCTTCCATGCACCCGTCGCCGCAGAGCGCGTAGGTGTAGTGGTCGACGAGTTTTGCGTCTTCTTTATTGAACCGCGCCGCAAGCATGCTTTCGGCAAGCGCAAAGCCTACCGCGTTTGCAATGCCCTGCCCCAAAGGACCGGTGGACACTTCCACGCCGGGAGTGTGCCCGTATTCGGGATGTCCGGGGGTTTTACTTTGCAGTTGGCGGAAATGCATCAGGTCTTCTTTCACCACGTCGTAGCCGATGAGGTGCAACATGCTGTACAGAAGCGCCGAACCGTGTCCCGCACTGAGAACGAAACGGTCGCGGTTAACGAACGACGGGTTTTTGGGGCAATGCTTCAATGCCCGCGTAAACAGCGTATAGGCAATGGGCGCAGCACCCAAAGGAAGTCCGGGATGCCCGCTGTTTGCCTGCGTGACCGCCTCCGCCGACAGTACCCGAAGCGCGTTGATTGCATTTTGCGTAACTTTATCCATAAAACTTTTTCTCCTTCGTTCGGGCGCAAACGACGCAATCGCACCCTAGCCCGTACTTTATAAGTATAGCACAAACCCGTTTTTTCTGGCAAGTCTTTTGTAAGGTACGGCTTGACTTTTTCTCGCCACCACATAGCAATCTACAATTATACAATAACTATGCAATTTAAAATGAAAAAGCGGACCTCCAAATGCAATCTGTCACAAACTATTTGACGCAAAAGGCGACGCAACATTAGAAATAGAGCGACAATTTTTAAAGTTGTTGAAATTTTCGGTAACAAAATGCAAGAAAGAACTGTCTATATTTAAAAACACAATCAGCACATATAAGCCACTTAGAAAATTATCTATATTATGGAATCGTATACAATATTCGACAGAAAATTAGCCGTCAAAGAAAATAAAAACAAAGGAGAAGAAAATGAGCGAGCGAAAAAAGCACGATAATGGGCACGAAAATCAATACGAAATCTTACGTGATCATGTCGAAGCGAGCATGATAAAAAAATACGATGATGAACACGGAAATAAATACGAAAACGAAATTAAGCTTGCCGAGCGGATACAATTTTTAGAAGCCAAGCAACATAATCTTGAATTAAAAGTAGATAAGCAACATAAACGCACAGTTATCAATATTGTCGGCGCGATAAGCATTGCCCTAATCGGGATAATCATTTCAGTAGCCAACCACTTTGCAGGGTGTCCTTGCGAAAATAAAACTGCCTGCGGTTGCTTAAAGCCTGCCTATCAGGCTATACAAACTTTAATTCTCATTTTAAGCATTCTCTCCGCCCTAATAGCATGCGGCTTAGCCATCTATGATGCAATAGAAAATCAAGAACAGGGTAAAAAACCGCAAAAGGAAGACAATGGTTCTCCATTGCTAACTGACATAAAAAGCAAACATTCCTTTTTTACAATTGCCCATATACTTGAACTCATCTTATTAGGCACACTGCTTACAATGTTTGTTTCCCTTGTTATTATCCGAATAACTATCTAGGAACAATTCCACCAACAACGTTCCTACTGTCAGGGGCGGTTGTTTTTTCTGTCCGTCTGAAAGAAACGGTTGATTCTACAGGGCGTGATAATGCTTCCCCTCTCGTCATCCCGAGTATAGCAAAGCGCAGCGAAGCGACGAGGAATCCAGCGAGCGAAGCGAACGTAGTCCATTCTCGTCTTTCCGTAAAGTCACGACAAAGCATATTGTCGAACAATACAGTCAATGAAAAAGATACAAGCCGTACGGGATATCCGCACGGCTTGTTTTTAGTTGTTTACGGCTAACGCCTAGATCCCTCCACTTCGGTCGGGATGACGGAGAGACAGGGCTTGCCTATGTTCTTCGGAATCATATTCTTTTAAAGCGGAAAGTGCTACTATCTTCACCTTTTTAAGAATTCGCGACGATTTTCAATGGTTGGGTATCAATACCCGAAAATGCAGACAGGAATGCGTAGAGGAAGCGGGCGATCTGCGAAACACCGCAAATGCGATCGCTTTCCATATTGATGACCATAATGGGATCGTGCACGCTCATGCGAAGCAGAAACCAACCCGATGCGTAGGTGATGTTGGCGCGGAAGCCCTCGTAGTTGGTCTTTGCGGGGATCACGCCGTCGTGCGACTCGCAGAACTCGCCTAAGCGCGCGATCAGCATTTTACCGTAATCGGCAAAGTCGGGCACGTTGAAGCTCAGGCGCACTTCCCTCTCCTCTTCGGGATTCTGCAAATCGGCAATCAGGTCTTTAAGCGTCTTGTTTTCGGCGCGGAGCTGCGCCGCTTTGATCAGGAGCTTCGTCACGAGGTATGCGCCGTCGTCAAGGAAAAAGTTCTCTTTAAACGCCGCGTGTCCGCTCGTTTCGATGGCAAGGGGCGCTACCGTTCCTTCGCGATTTAACCGTACGGCTTCGTCGATAACGTTGCGGTAGCCGCGTTTGAAGCGGTGATGTACGCCGCCCTTCTCTCCGATAAACTTCGCAAGCCCGTCGCTCGTCACGCTGTCGGTGACGATGGTAGCGCCCGCCGTGTCTTCGAGTACGATTGCGCTTGCTAAGGCAATTAAGCGATTGCGGTTGATTTCCGTGCCGTCCGCCGCCACGACCGCAGCGCGGTCCACGTCGGTATCGAAGATGATGCCAAGGTCAGCTTCGTTCTTTACGACCGCCGCACAAATGCTGTCCATTGCCGCTTTGTTTTCGGGATTGGGTATGTGGTTGGGGAAATTGCCGTTCGGCTCTAAGAATTGCGAGCCGCGCGTGTCCGCGCCGAGCTCTCGGAGTACACGGTCGGCAAAGAACCCGCCCGCACCGTTACCCGCGTCCACGATGATTTTAAAGCCTTCGAGCGGTTGCTCCAGCCCCGTGCTCTTTTGCACGAACGACACGAGGTAATCGCAATACAATTGCATATAGTCACGCTGATACAGCCGCAAAGTATGGCTCTTTCTTTTCCGTCCCGCCTCGGCGTAGTCGAGAAGCTCGGTGATTTCACTGCCCGAGAGGCCGCCCTGCTTGGTAAAGAATTTCAGACCGTTTTTATCGGCGGGCATGTGGCTTGCCGTGATCATAATGCTGCCGTCGGCGTTCACCTCGGGAAAGCGCGTCATCATAAACATGGCGGGCGTAGAGCACAAGCCGCACGCATACACTTCCGCGCCCGAGCTACGCAAGGCATCTTTGACCACCTCGTAGATACGGTCCGCCGAAAGCCGCGAATCATGCCCGACCGCAATCTTCAAATCGGGTTTACCCGTCTTATCCGAAAGCCACACGACGAACGCCTCGCTTATCGCGCGCACCACTTCGTCGGTCAGCTGAATATCTTCCTCTTTGCCGTACGCCACTCCGCGCACGTCGCTTCCGCTTTTTAAATTTTTTAATTGCATTGTATCTTTCTCTCCGAATGTATTCTCTCAAAAACCCGTAAACGTACCGCGCTTCGTTACGCCCGCCTTTTCCGCCGCCGCCATGATCTCGCTTGCCACCGCCGCAGGGTCGTCGGCATCCACGTCGATTATATAGTCCGCCGCACGCTCGTACAGTGCCGCCCTGGCGCTTAAAAGCGCATAAATCTTACCTTCGGGGTCGCCCGCAAGAAGAGGGCGCGTTTCGCCCGACTTCACGCGGCGCAACAGCGTTTCTACCTTTGCGCGGAGAAAGACGACGAAACAGTTGTCTTTCAGAATCTTTACGTTTTTTTCCGTCACAACGATACCGCCGCCGCACGAAATCACCGCGCCGCTACCCGCCGTCGCGCCCGCAAGCGCCGCCGTTTCGAGCGCGCGGAAGTACGCCTCGCCATGCTCTGCAAACACCTCGGTAACGGGCTTGCCCTCTGCGCGTTCTACCGCTTTATCGGTGTCGATGAGCGGAAGCTTGTAGCGCGCCGAAAGCATACGGCCGATATGCGTTTTGCCCGCGCCCGGCATACCGACGAGCGCAATATTCCGCTTAATCACGGATAAGCTCGATTGCCGCCGTTACGGCATGCGCGTAGCCGTTTGCACCGAGGCCCGCGATGAGCGCGGTGCAGTACGGCGAGAGCACCGACTCGTGGCGGAACGATTCACGGGCAAATACGTTGCTGATATGCAGTTCCACCGTCGGGCACGGGAGCATTTTCACGGCGTCGGCAATCGCATACGAATAGTGCGTATACGCGCCCGCGTTGAGCACCACTGCCGCCGCATCCGTATAGGCACGGTGTAGTTCGTCGATTATTTCGCCCTCGCCGTTATACTGCGAAAACACCAGCTCGTAGCCCTTTGCTTTCGCCGCTTCTTCACAAATCTTTTTGATATCGGCAAGCGTCGTCTTTCCGTAGATCTGCGGCTCGCGCTTTCCCAGCATATCCAGATTCGGTCCGTTTACAACGAATATTTTTTTCATATATTTGTCCGTCCTTTTTCAAAGGTTTTTGCTTTTTCTATTTTGCCGCGAGCGCGCGCTTTGCCGCTGCCCGCAAGGCTTCTTTTTCCGCATTGGAAAAAGCTTTCCCCCGCCAGAACGCTTGCGAGGCGATCGCCTGCTCGATCAGCATGCCAAGGCCGTCGCGCGTCTTTGCATACTTTCCCGCTTTTTCGAGAAAGGGCGTGCGCACGCCGTACACGAGGTCGTAGGCAAAGGACACGCCCGAAAAATCAAGCTCCTCGGGGGCTGCCTGCTCGCCGTGCAGTCCCAGGCTCGTAGCGTTGATGACCGCATCGTAACGCCCGTCGGCGCGCCGCTTTGCCACGGCGTTTTTTACGCATGCGGCAAGCGCTTCGGCTTTTTCGAACGTGCGGTTGACGATCGTCACCTCCGCCCCTTGAAGCGCGGGCAATATCGACTTTGCCGCGCCGCCGCTACCGAGTAAAAGAATCTTCCCCTTGGGCGCGCCGAACGCTTCGATGTAGTCGTTTAAAAACCCCTCGGCGTCCGTCGAAGTGGCCGTGCCGTCCTTTTTGACCGTGTTCACGGGGTCTTGCCGCCACAAAAGTTCGGCAACGGTTTGCTTATAGGGCTTCGTTACGTTAAAGCCGTCGTAACTTGCCAAAAGGCGCGGTAACTCTTTTCCGAGGTCCTGCGGCGGGATATCTTCTATCCCGTAGCTTCCCTTTTCTCCGAGCGCGGCAAAGAACGCCGCGTGGAGCACGGGGCTTTTGGAATAACCGATCTGGTAGCCGAGAAGACAAAGCCGCATAGTTTTCTCCTATATATTACAGATCGAAAAGTTCCCAAAAATTCGGATAACTAATCTGCACGCATTCGGCATTATCAACGGT
>JAIEBL010000311.1 GCA_029069015.1 Clostridiales bacterium | reverse complement strand
CTTTAATAAAGACTTAAATTTTTAGGAGGAATTTATGCTGTCGGCAGGAGATTTCAGAAAGGGCATTACGGTAGAAATCGACGGAAAGGTATACGTGATCGTGGACTTTCAACACGTAAAACCAGGTAAAGGTGCGGCGTTCGTGCGCGCTAAGATCAAGAACGTGGTTACGGGACAAGTTCTGGAACAAACCTTTAACCCCTCGGATAAGTACGAGAATGCGCATATCGAGCGCAAAGAAATGCAATACTCGTACCAAGACGGCGACCTTTACTACTTCATGGATATGGAAACATACGAAATGTTGCCGTTGAACTACGACATAGTAGCAGACGCGCTTCGTTTTGTAAAGGAAGAAATGATGGTAACGGTGCAATCGTATAAAGGCGTTGCGTTCTCGGTTGAACCGCCCAACTTCGTTGAACTTACGGTTGCCGAAACCGAACCCGGTATTCAAGGCGACACTTCGAAAGCAGGGAATAAGCCTGCAAAACTCGAAACGGGCTACAACATTCAAGTGCCGCTCTTTATCAACCAAGGCGAAAAGATTCGCGTGGATACCCGCACGGGCACGTACATGGAGCGCGTAAAATAATTTAATTTTCTTGCTGTTTTGAAGATTCGAGCCGTACCGAAAAGGTGCGGCTTTTTTCGTGTATTTTCAAAAAGTATTCTTTTTACCGCAAAATTCAATACTGTGTGTGACACACAACGTAAATGGCGTCCAAACAACGCCGTTTTTTAGATCGTTTTTCCGCTTACTTATGAAAACAAAATTCATACAAAAGCAGGGACGAGCATATCGTTATGGTAATGGAAAACGAAGTTTTGAGCCGAATACTTCCCGCGCGCGTTACCGAAGGACTGAAAGCGCTTTCGGCAGACAAGCTCACCGAAATACGGCTACGGAGCAACCGAAGCGTCACCGTGCAGTACGGCGGTGTGTTTCGTTATCTCTCGCCCGGCGGGTTACTGAGCATGCCGCAGCAAGCTGTTACGGTTACGCAATCGGATGTCGAGCAAACAGTCCTGCGCGCTTGCGAAAAATCGCTGTACGCCGTAAACGACCGTATTTGCGCAGGTTTCCTGACGCTTTCTTCGGGTATACGACTTGGCATAGCGGGCGAAACAGTGTTCGACGGCGATAAAATTCGCGCGGTAAAAAACTTTGCTGCCTTGAATATCCGCATTCCCCATGAGGTAAAAGGATGCGCTGCAACCGTCCTGCCAATGCTTAAAAGCGGTAACACTTACCATACTACGCTGGTACTCTCGCCACCCGGAGCGGGTAAAACTACCATACTACGCGATATTGCAAGACAGATCGGTGACGCATTTCCCGTACGGAACGTACTGATTGCCGATGAGCGGAGCGAGCTTGCAGCGTCTACGTTCGGTACGGCATCGTTGGACGTGGGACAAAATACCGACGTTATTACGGGGTGCACCAAAGCGTTTGCCTTCGAACGGGCGATTCGCTCCCTTCGTCCCGACGTTATGATAACGGACGAATTGACGTGCGAGGACGATGCGTTCGCCGTGCTGGGCGCAGCGGAAAGCGGTATCACCGTTTTTGCATCCGTCCACGCCGACTCTCTTGACGGTATGTGTAAAAAGCCCTGGATCGCACCCTTGATTGAGGCGGGTGCGTTTACCCGCTACGTACTTTTGTCCGAACGGCACGGGGTGGGCACGATAGAAGGCGTGTTCAACGCTGATTTTTCTCTTCTTGCGGCAGGTGCACCGTGATTACAAGCTTTTTGATCGTATCCTTATGTACGGCGGCGTCCACCATGTTCGTACTTGCGCGCTACAAAAGAAAAAAAAGCAGGGTAGCGTACTATGCGGCGTGCGTGCGTCTGACCGAAAAACTGATTGCCGACGTT
>JAIEBL010000310.1 GCA_029069015.1 Clostridiales bacterium | reverse complement strand
ATCAATAGGCGTTACCGAGTCCGCGGCGGGCGCGGTCTTCTCTGCCTCGCTGCCGTTTTCTTCTTTTTCCGTATCAGCAGCTACGCCGCTTTCCGCGTCCGTCTGCTCGCCCTTCTTTTTGTTTTTGCTTTTACTGCGCTTTGCGATGAGCGGGGTCGTCGGATCGGGATAGGCTTCGGGCGCGTACTCTTCGGGGTTAAACGCCTCATTGTGCGCTTCGCGCTCGGCTTGAATTTCTTTTAACCGTTCTTCCTGGGTCGGTTCGTACGGGTCGGAGTCGGACACCTTTTCACCATCCAGGAATTTAATGATACGCGTGGAATATTCTTCGGCGAGCGAATCGTTGTGCGTGACCATGATGATCAGACGGTCTTTACTGATTTCTTTCAGAAGGTCGGCGATCTGCACGCTGTTCTTGCTGTCAAGCGCACCCGTCGGTTCGTCCGCTAAAATGATTTCGGGGTTGTTGACGATGGCGCGCGCGATTGCGACGCGTTGCATTTGTCCGCCCGAAAGCTGGTTCGGCTTTTTATGGATCTGCTCGGCGAGGCCCACTTTTTCCAGCGCGGCCTGCGCTTTCTTTCTGCGTACCGATTTACTTTCACCGCTGAGCGTGAGCGCAAGCTCCACGTTGCCGAGGACCGAAAGGTGCGGGATTAGGTTATAGTTTTGGAAGACGAACCCGACGCAGTTGTTGCGGTAGGCGTCCCAATCATATTCGCGAAACCGCCGCGTGCTACGCCCGTTGATAATGAGGTCGCCGCAGGTGTAACGGTCCAGCCCGCCTACGATATTGAGAAGCGTCGTTTTGCCGCAACCGCTCGGGCCTAAAATCGAAACGAACTCGCTCTTGCGAAACGTAATGTCTACGCCTTTGAGCGCCCGAACGACCGTGTCGCCTGCTTCGTAATCTTTAACGATATTTCTGAGTTCCAACATTTTTCTTTTACCTCTCGGATAGGGGGTTTTTGCTTTTTCTTTGCTTGCGTCCTCGACAAGCATTTTATCTCTCGGATAGCGGCTACTGACCTTTTAAAAAGGCTTGCATCCTCGACTTACTTTTTTAAATAGTGCTCAGACAATACTATTCCAAAATAGAGTATACGCTAAAAATAGATTTGTGTCAAATAAGTGTGC
>JAIEBL010000031.1 GCA_029069015.1 Clostridiales bacterium | reverse complement strand
TATATCAAGTGCAGGATCCTTCTCGAACTCGGCAAGCTGCCATTCAAATCTATTGGGAACAGCTATATCGTCGGTATCCATTCTTGCGATAAGCTCGTTACGGCACTCGGGAATGCCGACGGAAAGCGCAATCCCCAACCCTTTATTTTCTTCCAACGGCACTTCTTTAATCTCGACACCGTCATATTGCTTATATTTGTTGATAACGTCTTGTAATTCTTGCGAAATCGGACCGTCTTTAACGATCACCCACTCGTCGGCTTTTACGGTTTGATTGTAACTGCTATCAAGCGCCATATCAAAAAATTCGGGCTTTTCTTTGTGATATACCGACATCAAGACCGAAAACTTCTGTTGTGTTGATTTTGCGTCCAATAGCTCGTCCAAATCTTTACCTCTTTAATACTGCGCCGACTGTGCGGAACATTGTGCCGATATCGCGCCAAAAACCGTATTTGCGCAAAGCTAACAGGTTATATTCCATCTTTTGGGGCAAGACCTCAGCAAGGTACGTTTCGTCGACGTTCTCGGCATTCTCCAAAAGTTTTGCCTCGTCTTTGTACTTAATACTTGCAAGACTCGTAATGCCTGCGGGAAGCAATAGCGTGGCTTTCATTTCGTCGGTATACTGCGCCACGTATTTCGGGACTTCGGGGCGCGTTCCCACGAACGTCATACTACCGCCCAAAACGTTCAGGAGCTGCGACACTTCGTCCAAACGGCACTTACGGATAAACTTACCGACTTTCGTAATTCGGCTATCGTTATCTACGGTTACTTGGCTACCGATCTTATCCGCATTCGAAACCATCGTTCGGAACTTGAAAATGCGAAACTCTTTGCCGTACTGCGTGACCCGCACCTGCCGATAAAACACAGGGCCTTTCGAATCTGCCTTGATTGCGATTGCGAGAATCAAAAACAGCGGCGAAAGTATGATCAGCATGATCAGTGACACAACGATATCGAAAACCCGCTTAAAAAACAATGAAAAGTTCTTTTTGCGAAGCATCAGATAGTATTGAAGCACCGCATTGCTTTTCATGTCTTCGGGTATCTTTTTCCACCTACAAATCAGCATATAAACTCGGCGACGATTTCCGCATAGTTTTTGATAACGTAGTCCACTTCTTCGTCGGTAAGGCAGGTATGAAGCGGCAACGTGATTTCGTTTACAAAGTTGTTATACGCATTGGGATAGTCTTTTATATCGAAACCCATCTGTTTATATGCCGTGTGTAGCGGTAGCGGCTTATAGTGCACGTTGCACGCGATTCCTCTTTCCGCCATGCGAACGATGATTTCGTTGCGTTGCTCTGCGGTGATCTTAGGCACGCGCGTGATATACAAATGCCCCGACGAAACGTAGTCATTCGTGTAATGCGGCAATACCTGTATGCCGAGCGGCTTAAACGCTTCATCGTACTTTTCAACAATCTCGCGCCGACGCGCCAGCATTTGCGGATAGCGTTCGAACTGCCCTAAGCCCAATGCCGCCGCAACGTCCGTCATATTGCACTTGTACCACGTGCCGATGATATCGTACTCCCAAACGCCGAGTTGCGTTTTGGCAAGCGCGTCCTTGTTCTGCCCGTGAAGCGATAAGAGCTGCACTTTGCGGTAAAGTTCTTCATCGTCGACGCCCTCGATAGGATTCCAGGTAAGCGCGCCCCCCTCGCCCGTCGTAAAGTTTTTGACGGCATGAAACGAGAACGACGAAAAGTCCGCAATGCTACCCACCTTCTTTCCGTGCCACTCAGCACCGAACGCATGCGCGGTATCGGCAAGCACCGCAACACGCCCGATGGCTTTTTGCAGTGCGTTACTCGGCTTAAAGAGCTTTTTCTTTTTGTCTACGATCTCGAAAATTTTATCGTAATCGCAGGGAATCCCGCCCAAATCCACGGGGATAATCGCTTTCGTGCGCGCCGTGATCGCCTTTTCCAATGCGGCATAGTCCGGTTCCAGGCTGTCTTTTTGCGTATCGACGAGTACGAGCTTTGCTCCTACGTGACATATCACCGAAGCCGATGCAGTGTATGTATAAGCCGACGTGATAACCTCATCGCCCTCACCGATGCCGAGCAACCGCAAAGCCATTTCGGCGCAAGCGGTCTGAGAATTCAAACAAACGCATTGGGGCGTTCCCACGTATCCCGCAATTTGCTTTTCAAGCTTCTTTACTCTCGGACCCGTGGTGATCCATCCCGACCGTAGCGCCTCCGCTACTTCTTTTATTTCGAGTTCGGAAATATCCGGCGGCGAAAATTTGATGTTCATATCCTCTGCTCCGTTTACCGCTGCCTACCATTTTCTCAAAGCGCTCTTACGACACACACTTCGGCAGACACGTATATGGAAATATTATACAGCATTTCCATGCAAAAATCAATAGTTCTATACATTATTTTACCGATTTGCCCTCAAAAAATTCATACTTTCTTATAACTATACATTATCCTGCATATTGCGATAAACCGTGTCCTATTACACCCGATACGCTAATACAGCAAAAAACCGCACATTAAGTGCGGTTTATACTTTTGCAATCTCAATATAACTTATACAGTCGCCATAAATAAGAAAGCAAAAAAAAGATTATGCAGACTATTTTTTTGCCAACGGGTCGTTATTTTGAAACGGAGTACCTTTTACGTAATGTGATACGACTCTACAGTATTTTCTTTCTTTAGGGTCAAGATTCTGCTCGGCTTTGATATTCATATACTGTTGCAAGCTAACGCCTCCGTTTCCTCTTATTATATCTTCCAGAGAAGTCTGCACCAAATTGCCCAAATAGAATGGATTTTCTTCAAGTGCACCTCCCAAATATCCTCCCCATGCACATGCGAAAACATTCCCTGCGCAATCGATACCCAATTTCTTTTCAAACATCGTACAGTAGGAATCGTTGTTAAATTCAGATAATAATCTCAACGAGCAATGAAGTTTACAGTTGATAGTATGATTTTCCAATTTTGCTTTAATGCTCTTGGCGACGGGAATCGGATTATACTGCTTGTACCTATCCGGGGTAGTGTTTCCTCTCATCTTACCGACCGGCATCAATCGTAATAAAGTTACGTCGATTTTGACATCGGGATGTTTGCCTTTGATATCGAGTATTTTTTGAATTAAGCGATCAATTTCACATTCTTCGAGATCGTCGTTAATGATCGGCATATTGATTGTTAAGCTCTCGGCATTTGCCAATAACAAATTCATTTGTTCAAGATTGTCGTTACAATATTGCTCCGAATCTCTGGATATGCTACATTTGCCGGACAAGACGTAGCTCGAAACGTCTTCATGCGCCGCATCGATCGTAAGCTCGCAATGCTTGATTACGTTGCGTAATTCGGGAAACGTAGATGCCGAAATGCCGGATCCAGTAGTGGTTACAGAAATCCTTTCGTCTCCAAACATAATTATTGCCGTTCGGATAATATCAACAACTTCTCTCGATCCAGACATCAGCGGCTCTCCGCCCGCAAAATAAATATTTTTAATACGATCCTTCACCGAATAGACATTATGCAGCACTTTCAGTTTGTCGGCAGGAAGCAATTCCCGACGGTCAGGATCGTATGTGGCACAAATCGCGCAATTATACGAACATTTGGATGCAATATTCCAAATAATTCTGATGTCTCCCGACATATTTCTAAATGAATCGATCGGACTGGGCAACTTTTCCAACAAATGAATCACATCTTGATTCGTGGCAAACGCTTTGGCGTCATTCTTCATATCTTCTATAGTTACCCATTTCCCACTGCTATTATCCGCAAGCAACTTATCTTTTTCTTGCTCTTTAATCTCGATATCGTAAAATGCGAATGCATTCATTTGAAGTTTATTATGTACGGGCTTGATACTGAAATATACGACCCCATCTACGGGCTTAACATCAATAACGCTTTTCGGGGAAAAATGAAATTTGGAATATAAACTTTCAAGAATCGTATCTTTCTGTTCATCAACCGTTTTTTCCCTATCCATATAGCTATAAGGCAGAAAAGATTCATCATCTATTAAATATTTAAGAATGCCGTCTTCCTTATATACAACACGTATAATGGCCGTGTATTTTAGTTTTTCTCTGACTTTTTCAATAAGCAACTCGCCTAAGTTCAAAGCCTCGCCATCGCGTTTTATCGCCCACAAGTTTCGAAGTACCTTTATAAGATAAGCCAATACATATATTCCAATCGCAACCACCAAAATAATCGTTACGATTTTATTCCACAAGCGCATTTGACTAAAATTCATAGCAACCGAGATAATATTAAATATCAAATTTACAACGGCAGCTACCAGTATTCCGACATCGACACTTAACTTAAGCCTAAGTTCCCTTTTTTCTTCATATTTTTTTGCAACATTCTCAATCCCATCGGTACTCAATAAAACCTCTTCGGGAGAAAACTCTTTTAATTTTTTATGTTCGTTTGGCTGCATACCTTTTCCT
>JAIEBL010000309.1 GCA_029069015.1 Clostridiales bacterium | reverse complement strand
CTTTCCCAACTGTCGCGGCTCGCCCGCTCCACGGAAATAAAGGCTTTTTCAAAGTCGATATCGCTCCACCGGAGCGCAAGCAGTTCGCCGATCCTAAGCCCCGAATACAGGCAAAGCAGAATACCGAACAGCTTGTCTTTGCGCGACTGCAAGATATGTGCCTCGATTTGCTTCTGCTCGTTTGCCGTAAAGCTTTCCACCTGCTTTTCCGTTTGTTTGGGGCGGATAATGCAATCTGCGAATTGCCGCTCGCTAAGCCCTACGGCGCGTGCCCGTTCGAGCGAGCTTCGTAAGATGGCCACGACGCCGTTTACGGAATTTGCCGCGTACCTTTCCGAAAGCTTTGCCGTAAACCCTTGCAAGACCGTTGGGGTCAGTTCGCCTAGTTCGTATTCGCCTAAAAGCGGCGCAATCTGTTTATTTACGATCCTTTCGTACTTTTCGTACGTTCGTTCTTTGACCGTCGGCTTCACGGTGTTTTCCAGCCACTCGCTCAGCCATTCCTTATACTTCATACAATCCTCCGATTTTCATTTACGTTTATTCTAGGAGCATTTTTGCTTGCTTGCAATGGCAAAAATGCGACGACGACAAATTGGGTATATACCGCGCCCTTTGGGCGCAAGGCGCGCGCTTTGCGCGGGTGCGGGGCTTGCCCCGGGGTATATACCCAATTTATTATTGCGCTTTTCTCTCTTTCCTACAAGAAAAAGCACTTTACACTTTTTATCGTGCAAAGCGCTTTTTTATGCTCCTTTGTCATTTCGAGCGAGCAGAGCCATTGATTCTAAAAGGTGTGAACGGCCCACACCCTTCTGTCATCCCGAGGGAAACGGAGCGAAGCGGAGAGACGAGGGATCTAGCGAGCGTAGGCGAGCGTAGTCATTGTCGTCTTTCCCGTAAAGGTGGCGGCGAAGAATACTGTCAACGTAAAAAACACAAGCCATGCGGATCACCGTATAGTCCTTTTTAGTTTACTTACGCTTCGCTGGATTCCTCGGCGCGCCTACGGCGCTATACTACTTCGCTTCGCTCCGTGGCGTTCGCGCTCCGCGCTCGGCTAAGCGGAATGACGGAAGAAAACAAACGGCTCGCATCTTTTAGAATCAACTACCCCCATCATTTCGAGTAACGTGACAGAGCTGTTCGCTTTTCACTCTTCCCCCTAGTCTTCTTTTTCGTCTTTATCGTCCTTCTCGCTTTCTTCGCTTTCGCTCTCTTGCGGCGTGGCGGGCGGCGCAGCGATGATGCCGAGGGCGATCAGCACGCCGCCTATGCCCTCTACGATGGCAGTCGCCACGGCTTCGGCGTGAAGCACGCCTGAGCGCGCGAGCAGCAGGGCGAGCATTCCCGCAACGCTCACCCAAAAGCTTTTGGTCTTGATTTTATCGCGCAGTTTGTTCATCGGCAGAACTCGTCGTAGAGAAGATAGAAGTAGTAGTTGCCCACGTTCTCTCGGATATCGGGATTATTGAGAACGATATCGCGGGCATCGTTGAGGTTGATTTTCCGAAGTTCGCTTACGACGGCATCGTAGATTTTCTTATAGTCGGCGTCGCTACCCAGCTCTTTTTCTTTCTTCTTCTGGTCGAGCGCTTCGCCGTAGAGATCGCTCTCTTTCATCGCCTTATCGACCTCGGCATTATGTTCTTTTTCGGTGAGCGAATTGTTGTACTTGATCGCCTCTTCCGTCTTTTCGTCGCGCTCTTTTTTCAACTCGTTGATCCGCTCGGTCAGCTTTGCCGCGTAGGTCAGGTTGAAATCATTGAGGGCTTCTTCGCGCTTTGCCGCGAGCGCGTCGATACGCTCGTTGAGCGCCTGTAGCTTTTCGTTCAGCGCGCTTGCAAGCTTCGCGGTGGCTTCCGCCTCGTTTTGTTCGAGCGCCGCTTTTTTGTTGGCGGCAATGCTCGACCGCGCAAGCCCGCGCTTTAACATATCGTTGTCCGTGTTCTTCTTTGCGCTCTCGTACGTGCGTCTCGTGCTTTCCGCCGCTTCGTCGTGGTTTTTCTGCGCCGCGTCCATATCGGCGCGGTAGCCCTCTTCCTCGGCGGCGATCTGCTTGTCGATCCCCTTTTCGCCCTGCGCCTTATACGCTGCGAGCTCGTCTTCCGCGCTCTTAGTGAGTTCGTCGTCGGTGCGCTCGTCCTTTTCCAAACGCTCATAGGTAGGCGCGTCGGGTAACTCCGGTTTTTCGGGCAGAGCATCCGATTTGATGCTGCCGATGATCTCCGAAATGTTGTCCTGCGCCTCCGTACGTTTCTTCTTGTTTTCCTTACCGTGTAAAATACTGTCGATTGCTTCCCTTATGTAATCGACCGCTTGGTTTGCCATATGGTTTCCTCCCTTTTCCTTTGTTGCCGCCGTCTATTGCGACGCTGCGTTCGCGTTTGTAACCGTCTTCGCCTCATACACCATTTCCTCGCCTAAGATCTCCACCGTGCCGAACGGAAATTCAAAGTACGCGTCGCCGTAGCCGACGCATCGCGCCCCGTACTGCTTTGCCGCCGCCGTGCCGATTTTGCGGCGGATCATGCGCCCGTCCTCGCGCGCGATCAGCGTCACGTCCGCGCCGTTTTCGATGGCCTGACAGCACGTCCCGTTGCAGATAAAATACAGCGGCGTTTTAAACATGCGCTTCCTCCCGCACGCACCCGCTTACCTTTTTACTTTTCTTTTCGGTGCGCTCTTTACAGATAACGCTAAGCCGCTCTATCGAATCGCGCACGCACTGCAAGTCGCGCAGACGTTCAAGCAAAACGTCGATCGTCTGGCGGTACTTCTGTTCGCGTGCTCTGCCGTCGCGCAAGCCGTACAAAAGCAGCACGCAGAACAGCACCGCCCACAGCCCGTTGCCGAGCGCAAGTTTTATCACTTCTTCCCACATAACCGTGCCTAGCGGAGCGGCACGCCGACCGAACCCACTCCGCTTTACTCCCTCCTTTTCAAAAATTTTTACGTCATCAGAAACCGAATGGGCGAACCGCTCGCGGGCAAACTCTTACAGCGCACCGTCACGTTGCAACGCTTACCGTTGTCCGACGCAGGCAGACGCAAAGCGATCGCGCCGCCCGATAAATACAGGTTGGTCATAATGCCGTTTGCCACCGTAAACAGAAAGCCGCCCGCTATGCACGCGCTCGTAAGCTTGAACGTCAAAAAGTCCCCCGTAAGCGTTTGCAGCCCGTTTGCCGCGTCGTAGATATACATCATGCCGTTTTCCTTATACAGAAGCCGCCCGTTCGGCACATAGCCGCTATCGACGGTTTTCATCGTCCCTCGCACGAAGTCGTATGCGTATTGCCGTTGCGAATCCGAAAGCAGCGCAAAATAACTGCCCGTATCTCCCACGTGCGCCACCTTTCCCACGAACCCGTTGCAGTTGTACTCCGCACTGCGATCAACGTCGATGGAACGCACGGTAAACGGACTCGAACCGTATACGACGTAGTCGCCGCAACGCCCCACAAGAAAAGGCGTCAGTAAGGGCACGGCCACCGTTTCGAGTTGCGTGACCGTACTGCCCTCTACGGCGTACCGATACAGTATACTGCTCCGCACCGTCGCCACGTGGTAGCGAACGCCCTCGCGCACCACAACGCCGCTGTTTCCTCTTGCGATCGCTAAGCGGCGCACGTCGTATACGTCGTTTGTACGCTCGTAAAGCGTCAATATGTTGGCGCTCCAAAGCGCGAGCGTACCGCCGCGGCAAAGCGTCACCTGCTCGTTCAGACGCGGTACGCGCAGTATGCACGCAATGCTGCCCTGTACGGGGTCGGGTTTATATACCTCTACGTACGCGTGCGTCACGACCGCCATATATTCCTCGCCGGGGTCGGACATGACGTAGCCGTCCGCGCCCACCGCCAGCGTATCGCTGTTGACTCTGAGCGCCGACGTGGTCACTCTCATTGCGTCGTACGCCATGAGCATGGCGTTGCCCACCGTAACCGACGTTATCATTTCCGTGTTGTTGTCGGGAATGAGAACCGACCCGTTCTGCACCGTGTAGCTCAGCGTTTGATTGAGGAAAAGCCCCGAGCGTACGACGCGCAGAACCGGATTGTTTTTGTAGTGTAACACAAGTTCTCTGCCGCTTGCTTTCGTCTTCGTGCCGCCGAACACGACTTTACCGTTCAAAAGAGTGGGCGTGACTTGTTCCTGCGTTCCCAACAAAGAATTGCTGCGTAGCGACGGATAAGAGGGATAGGTGCTCGTTCCCGTCGATACGGCAAACGTGCCGCTTTCCCCCGCGCCGAGCAGCCGTCGCACGAGCGCGTTGTCGCCACCCGTAAGCAAAACGTCGCCGTTATACGTGCAATCGAGCACGATCGTGGTCTTAACCGAAATCGAATCGCCGTTGCCTGCGAAGTTGATTTCGGCGCTGCTGACGAATTCGCCGTTCGGTTCGGCGGCAATCGCAACCTTCTTATAGACCGCGCCGTTTTTCCCCTCGAACTGTGCCGTATACACGGCGCGCAAGCTTCCGCCCTTTAAAATATCCGCGTTGACAAATTGCAATGAACAGGGCGCTTCCGTGCGCGTGCCGTCCTCTTCCGTCAGCACCGCGAGTTTTGCCCAGGCGACGTGGTTTAAAAAAAGCCGCTTGAAATTCGCGGAAACCGCATTGTGCGCCGTCACGCAGCCGCCGCTGCTACGCACGGTATAGGTGTTGTGTAATTCCATTTTCGTCTGTTCTCCCCTCTCTCGGCTTTCTCAGACCTCGTATCCGAACGTAACGCAAATACAATCTTGCTTCCCCAGCTTTTGAAAGGGCAATTTGCAATACAGCGCATCGTCTCTGCGCAAAAAAAGCATGGAGTTTTCCGATTGTTTGGATAGATAGATCGCGTCCGCTTCGGTGGCAAACGCGGCAGGCTCGAACGCCGTATTGCCCGCAAAGCGGTCAAGCGCCGTGCAAAAATACGTTTTGCGGTTTTGCAGACCCGCCAACAGCAACTCGCCGCCCGTCTGCCCTATGGCAACGCAGTCGAATGCAAACTGCCCCAAAACCGTGCGCGAGGTTTCCTGTAATCCGTAATCGTAGGTAATGCCGACGAGATTGCCCGTATCGTCCACGCCCAGAATGTAGACCCCGTCGCCGCGCACCGCAAGGTCGAACACGCCGCCCTTAAACGCAACCGTCTCTGCTTCCGTATCGCACGCTCTTACGCGCACGTCGCCGTCTTTTGCATAGGCAATAAACGCTTTGCCGTCCCGTCCGTCGCACCGCGCAAACGCAAAGCGCGACACGAGCCGCACCTTCGCCCCCTCGCAAAGCACGAACATCTCTTCGATCAAAAGCCCCGCCGTATCGCAGACGACACGTAAGACTTCACCCTCCGACGGATACACCGTCGCAAGCAGCGTGCTTCGTTCGGTTTTGCCGCTATCGAGCGAAACGGAGCAGTACGCAGCGAGCTTATCGCCCACGTACAGCCTGAGCTTTGCGCCCTTTACCGTCACTGCCGCCCGCAAGGTCAGGGTAACGGTCAGGCCCACGCTGCCGCTGCCGTAGATCGTAAGGGGCGTGTAGCCGCTCTCTGCCGCCGTATGCGGATAAAACGCCGCACTCGCGCACCCCGTCTTTTGCACCGCCGACGCCGTTTTGTTTAAATACGCCTCCAAGGTCTGCGCCTTAATATAGGCAAGTTGTCCGTAGTCCACTGTCCTCTCCTTTTTAAAGCGCGGCGACTGTCAGCTTCCGATATACGTAAACCGCAGCGCGGGACGGGCGGCGTCGATGTCGCCGTCTGCCGAAATCGCGATCCCCGCCTTCGTACCGATCAGATTGACGCGCTTGCGCTGCACCGCGCGCTTCCCCGAAAAGCGTAACTGCCGCTCGCCCCGTTCGGTAAACACCCGCACCGTGACGGGCATCGCCGTATCGATGAAAAGTTCGGTGATCAGCTTTTCGCGGTCGGGCGAACCCATGTCGCTGAGTGTGCCCTGCCATAGACACGTACGCGGCAAATCGTAGTACGTGGCGCCGCGCGTTACTTTGCCGAGCGTTTCCCGATCGGTGTGGCAAAACAGCTTTTCGCCACCCGCTTCCGCAATGGGCGAAAACGCGTCGATATATACGCCCTCGCTAACGCATGCGCTACCCGTCTTGGGATCGATGCACACGAGCGCGTCGTTCCCCTCGCCCTCCGTCTCCGTCAGTTTGGTCGCCAGAAAGTACTTGCCGCCGCTGTACGCCGCCACGGGCTTTGCGGGCGAAAACGCGCCGTCGTAATCACGCAGGATACGCGTAGCGGAAAGCCCGTCGAACACATAAGGACCGTCCGACGCACAAAACAGAATGCGGTCGCCGCACACCGTCACCGTATCGGCGAAAATGCGCCCGCTCGAAACGAACAGCCCCGTCAGCGAAAACTCGCTTTGGTCGCCGTACGCCGTCAGCCGCATAATGCCGTAGTCACGGAAAATATACACGTATCCGCCGAAATCCACCACCTTGTTGGTCGCGCCGCCCTCGCCTTCCAACTCGATAAAGCCGCCCTCATCAAGTTCGGGATTCCAGTTCGTGGGATCCAGGTCGTCGCTGAACCATACGGCGTTCTTCCGTCCGCCGATGGTAACGAACATACGCTCGTTGTGCATGGCAAGCGCCGTGATCGCAGGCGCAGACGGTACGGTCGTTGCTGAAAGGTCGGCATGCACCACCGCCATGCCCTCCGCACCGCACAGCAGAAAAACGTCTTCGCCGTACAGCCGATAGTTGACGCCCGTGGGCGGCGCGGCAAACGCCACGCCCTCGATCTGCGTTTCCGTCTCGCCGAGCGCGTAGATATTCCCCGCGCGGTAACCTAAATACGTGCCCGTACGCACGGAAGCTTCCGCATCGTACCACGTATAGTAAAAGATCCGCTCGTAGGCCAGCCCCGTATCGGCAATGCCGTAGCTCGGCTTCAACGCGCCCGAAGAGACGTCTACGTTGTACGCTTTTTCCGCGCGGTCGAAGGGCAGAACCCTGCGATCGACCGAGCGTAGCATCCCTTTCGAAAGCGAATGTGCAAATGCGCGGTAGGTCTGCCGCTTGGGCGTTTTTAAAGCTTTTCCCATTTTGTCCCCCTTTGCCGCTACCGCCACGCGCGGGCACGCACGCGCATCTCCCCTTTTTTGCGCGATTCTTCCTCTACGCCCGCTAGGAATCTGCCGTCCCACATCGCCGCGTCGTCCGTCCTGCCGCTGATGAGGCAGTATTCGCGCGCCACGCCGTACGCAAGAAGCCGCGCCGAGGGTTTATTCCCCGCAAACGGACTGTCACCGCCGAGCGGCGTAAAATCGGGCGCAACCGAGTAGGTCACGCGGCATACGCCGCGCACGGGCACGATCAGCCCGTCAAAAAACACGTCGAACGGCACGCGCGTTCCGTTCTGCTCTACCGCCATCACATCCAGCACGTTCCCGGCCAGCGCGGTAAAGGGAAT
>JAIEBL010000308.1:1300-7432 GCA_029069015.1 Clostridiales bacterium | reverse complement strand
CGCAGACCGAGAGCGAAAGGCGCACGAAATATCCGTATTTGCTTAATTCATACGAAACACGCTCTAAATCGATTCGGTCGAATGCTACGCACTCGTCGCCGTCTATCCGCAATACTCCAACGTCCATCTCTCGTTATCAGTCCTTTAACACGTCCTTGTTCTTCACAATGTAATGACAACCGGATACAACCGCCATAACCGTCGCAAGCACCAAGATTGCAAGCCCTGCGTAAAATACGATATCGCCCAAAAGTGCGGGCGCATAGGCATATATATCCGCAATCGGCAATAAGAGGATCAGCGCGATCATCTGTAAAACCGTTTTGATTTTTCCGAGCTTATCGGCGGCAAGCACTACGTTTTTAGCCGAAGCCACGATGCGAAAACCGCTGATCATAAGCTCTCTGCAAATGATCACCATGGCGCAAACCGTTACGCCGATTTGCCATTTGCTCTCGAAAAGCACGATGGCAAAGAGCGCACACGCAACGAGCATTTTATCGGCAATCGGATCGAGGAATTTTCCCAAGTCCGTTACCATATTCCGTTTGCGCGCAATATACCCGTCCAGAAAATCGGTGAACGACGCTATGATAAACACACCCGTTGCCACCACGGTATGGAAGGGAAACGGTATGAAAAAGAGCGCCACGAATGCGGGGATTAAAATCATGCGCAAAACAGTTAATTTTGTGGGAAGATTCATTCCGCTTTCACTCCTATCAGGTCGTAACCGTCAAATCCCGTGATTCTTACGGGGTAGTATTCCCCCACGTCGACGAAATCGGCGGTAAAGAATACTTTGGTATCGATTTCGGGCGCATCGTACTGCGTACGCCCCACAAACATCTTTCTTTTGTAATCCACGTCTTCGTACAAAACGGTGAGCGTTTTGCCGATAAGCGCTTTGCAAGTTTCCTCGCGGTTTTTAAGGTGCAATGCACCCACGGTGTTCACCCGCTGCCGCTTGACCTTCAAAGGGATCTGTCCTTTGAGCTTATAGGCGGGCGTTCCCTCTTCGCGGCTGTACGCAAACACGCCTACGTGATACGGTTTATAGGTGCGGATAAACGCACACAAGTTTTCGAACGCTTCTTCCGTTTCTTGCGGAAAGCCGACCATGACCGTCGTGCGCACCGCAATGCCGTTTTCTTTGAGCTTGCGGAAAAGCGTTTTGATTTGCTCGCCCGTGCTCCTACGGTTCATACGCTTTAATAGCGTATCGTCGATATGCTGAATAGGCACGTCGATATACTTTGCGATTTTCGGATTGGAAACGATTTCCGCGATCAATTCGTCGCTCACAAGTTCCGGATAGCAATACATGAGTCGCAAACTTGCAAACGGAAACGCCGAAAGCTTCTTCAAAAGAGAAACGAGGTTGGTTTCGTTCGTATCTGTGCCGTAGCGCGTAACGTCCTGCGCAACCAAAATCAATTCTTTTACGCCCTGCTCTGCAAGCGCTGCCGCCTCACGCAAAAGCGCTTCTTCCGACCGCGAACGGTATTTTCCGCGAATGGACGGAATCGTGCAAAAGGTGCAAAAATTATCGCAACCTTCGGCAATCTTCAAATAGGCGTAGTGCTGCGGCGTCGTAACGAGCCGAGGAAGCTCTGCACTCTGTTCTCTTTCTTCCTCTTCGTTTTCGCCATACAACGAGCGAATCACCGAACAAATCGACGCATACTCGTCTGTGCCCAAAAACGCATCCACTTCGGGTAAGCCGAATATCAATTCGGCCCGATGCTTTTGCGGAAGGCAACCCGTCACAATCAGTTTTTCGCACTTCCCATCTTTATACCGAGCGGCGGAAAGAATGGTTTCGATGCCTTCCTTGCGCGCCGATTCGATAAAAGCGCAAGTATTGACGATAAGAATTTGCGCGCTTTCGTAATCGTTGGTAAGATCGTAGCCGCCGCGTGCAAGATAATACAGCATGTTTTCTGTGTCGACTCTGTTCTTATCGCACCCTAAGGTGATTACGCCCACGCTCTTCGTCATAAGTCAATACCGAACAATTCCTTGTATTGCTCGCGCGAAATATACACAGACCGCGGTTTACTGCCCTCCAACGGACCGATAAACTTATGCAGTTCCATTTGGTCGATAATGCGACTTGCGCGCGCATAGCCCACGCTGAATCTGCGTTGAATCATACTCGTACTTGCCGCACCCGATTCGATGACGCACTTGAGCACGTCGGGCATTAAGGAATCGAATTCTTTGTCATCTTCGTCGCCACCGTCCTCGCCCGATTCGGGTTCGTCCTTCTTGTTGATCGCAGTGGTGAACTCATCGTCGAAGTCTGCTTCGTTGTTGTCACGCACGAATTCCGTAACAGCGGCAACCTCTTTATCGGTAACGAATGCGCCTTGTACACGCATCGGATCGCTCACGCCCTGCGGTGCATACAGCATATCGCCGCGACCGAGAAGCGTTTCCGCGCCGCACTCGTCCAAAATCGTACGCGAATCGACCATGCTCTTAACCGCAAATGCAATACGGCTGGGAAGGTTGGCTTTTATCGTACCCGTAATGACGTCTACCGTAGGTCGTTGCGTTGCCAAAATCATGTGAATGCCTGCGGCACGCGCTTTTTGCGCAATGCTCATGATCTTATTTTCGAGCTCTTTGCGGTTGTTGCTGTCGAGCATAAGTTCGGCAAGCTCGTCTACGATCATAACGATATACGGTAGCTTTTGTTCCGTACCGTCTTTTACGGCGTCGCATTTATTGAACTCTTGCAAGTTACGCACGCAATGCTTACCGAACAAAACGTATCTACGCTCCATTTCCTCTCTCGCCCAGGTAAGCGCGTTGATGGCTTGCGACGCTTCGTTGATGATATCTTCGCTGATAAGGTGCGGCATACCGCGGTACATATTGAATTCCACGCGCTTGGGGTCGATCAGAATGAGACGCACGTCTTCGGGCGAAGACTTATACAAAATACTCATGATGATCGAGTTTAAGCACGCCGATTTACCGCTGCCCGTCGCGCCTGCAATCAACAGATGCGGCATTTTTTCCAAATTACAAATGATGTTGCTGCCTGCAATGTCTTTACCGAGCGCAATCGTAAGCGGCGAAGAAGAATTCTGGAACTCTTTGCTGCCGATGATTTCATGCAAACGCACAATCGCGATTTCGGCGTTGGGCACCTCTACGCCGACGGCACGCTTGCCGGGAATAGGCGTTTCGATACGAATCTTGCCGTTACTTGCAAGGTTATAGGCAATATCGGCAGAATACTGTTCGATACGCTTAATGGGCACTCCGGGCGGCATTTCCAACTCGTACCGCGTTACGGCAGGGCCGCGCGTAATCTCGATAACGCTTGCGGGCAACTTCAATTCCTTTAACGTAGCTTCCAGCATACGCCCTTTTTCTTCGCATTCCACCGTGTCGGACGGCGCAACCGAATCGTTGGGAATCAGAATATCCAGCGAGGGCGCAACGTATTTAGCAACTTTACGCCGTTTCTTCACGGGCGGCACGGAAGCGTTTTGCATATATTCGGTCATCGAGGTTTGCCCCGTCACGCTCGCCGTTTTGGCGTGCACCGGTTTTTCGGCAACGAACGGCTTAATCACGGGCGCATCCACAACCGTTTCATAATAGCCCGTCATATCCTCGCCTTCAAAGTGCGACTGCTCGGAAAGATCTTCGGGTTCGTCGTCTATCGTAAGCAAGGTATGCTCATCCGAATGCGCAAATTCATTTGCAAACGGCGTACTTTCCGTAGGCGTGCGCATCGTTTCTTCCCGCTTGCTACGCTCTTCGTTCAAGAGTTGCTGGAAACGAGCCTCGGGGCTATGTTCGCTCTCGTACTGAGAAGCGCTGATAATGGGCGCTTGCTCAAACGGTTCTTCTTTGACGATTTCTTCACGCTCTTGCGTATGAACAGGCGCAAACGGCGAAAGCGTCTCTTCTTTGCGCACCGATTCTACACGCTCGGTATTGGCTGCTTTGGCAGGCATATCGGGATCTACCGTAAAATAGTCGCCGTTCATAATCGGCGCTTGCGCTACTTCCGAAACCGCTTGCTCGCGCGGACGCAGACGCGTAGGTTCGGCCTTGCGAATGGAAAAATCCACCGCTCTCGGCACTTCGTACGGTATGCTCTCGGTCGTTTTTTCTTCTTTTATCGGCGCATTGCGTTCGGCAAGCTGCTCCGAATAATCTTCACCATTGATAATCGTACCGCCTACAATCTGATCGCTGATATCCTTTTCGGGTAATTTGGGAATTTCACGCAAGCCCTCCACGTGCACGCGCTTTTGCGGACGCGCCGGCGCAACGGGCGCGGGCGGCACAAACGGCTCGGGTTCTTTTTCCGTATTGTCTATCACCGTCGGGGCTGTACTAAGCGGCGGCAACGTATAGCTGTTCCAATATTGTTTTTTCTCTTGCTGGTAATCGATTTTAGGCGTAGCGGCGTTTTGCGCGGAAAGGTTCGACATATACCGCTCGTGGTCGCCGAAGAGAATGCGGCGGGCATCCTCCTTCATATCCCCCGTACTCGGTTGCGGTGCAACAGCTGTCTGTACGGGCGTTTCGGTGACCGTCGCCACGCGTGCGCGTTGCTCGTCGTAACGCTCGATAGGCGCATTGTTTTCGGCCGTCGGGCGAATCGTATCCACGAACAGCGTCGTGTCGGTCATGGGAACAACGGGTTGTGCCGATGCGTTCCCCTTTACGAAAGGAACGATAGACACCTGGTTTTTAATCGCTTTTTCGTTTCTTGCTACCGCGTTGTGCCGAATGAGCGGATAGACCAAAAGCGCGCCCATTGCAACAAATGCCAAAGAAAACAAAAGATAAGACACAACGGGCGTAATGACCGATTGAATGCCGAAAGCGACCGTGCCGAAAAGCACCCCGCCCGCCGTCGTGCCGTGATATACTTTACTCGTGTATGCCGAAAAATTTTCGCTCAGCCATGCGTGCGTCGTAGCAAGCTGCAATATCATCATGAGAGAGAACGCCATTACCCCGATCAGCACGCGCGAACGCACCGAAAGCGACACTTTGCGTCCTTGAATGAGCGCTACACCCCATAAAAGCGTACTTAAAAAGAGCGGATACGCAAACAAGCCGAACACGCCCGTCGTAACGCGGAAAATCAATTTGCTGATAACGCCCAAAATAGGCGTAACGATAATGCACAAAAGAATAAATACGGAAATAATAACGAGCGCAATGCCCATTATTTCATGATCGCTTCCGTTCTTTTCTCTGTGTCTTCCGTTATTGTATTTCTTCGAAGGCAATGTCCTGTACCCCAAACGTTTTCGATATTTTACCTCATGGTCTATTATAACATAACGCGCCACCATTTTCAATCAAAACAGCCCGCTTTTCCAAAAAAACTTTTATAAATTTTTACAAGCGACAACCGTCTTGTTTCCATAGCCGCAATATAAAAGCGCCCCGCGGCTGTTTCAAACCGCAAAGGCGCATTTTTATTACATAATAGCGTATGTATCGATAGGCTATTTGTTTTCGTCAGAAATCGCGTACCCTTTTTTGGCGGACGTACCGTTTTGCCGCGCCACGTTCTCTTTATTCTTTTCGGCATACCGTGCGAACAGTTCGTCCGCTGTCAGTCCCGCCGAAAGACACATGCTCACGAAAAAGTGAAGAACGTCCACGAGCTCTTCCTTGACGGCGTTTGCGTCGATTTCTTTGGGGTTCTTCCACCATTTATAGTTGACTTCGTTGAGCACTTCGGTAAGCTCCACTAGGAGCGCGATTGCTTTGCGTTGCATCCACTCCGAACTGATGCCGTTCTCTGCCCCATTCTCTAAGTGGCGTGCATCGCTGATAAAAGCATCAAGCGCCTTTTGTTTTTCGAAAATCGCGTCTAATTTATCCATTTCGTTATGCCCTTCTCAATATTTCCATGATATCGGTATCGTTCGCCTTACCTACGTACGCCGCGCAAACGCTGCCCGGCACGAACAACGTGCGCAAAAACGCCTCGACGTCTTTCCGCGTTACGGCGTCCGCTTCGGCAATACGCTGATCCACGCTGTAAAGCTTATCCGCGAGTAGCATGAGCTTGCCTTGCGCGGTCATCATGTTCTGTACGCTTTCCTGCGAAAATACGAGCGCGGACTTCATCTGAAT
>JAIEBL010000308.1:0-1290 GCA_029069015.1 Clostridiales bacterium | reverse complement strand
TGCTGTTACGAATCCCTCTTCGGTGACGCCCTTTTGCAAAACTTCGTCGATTTCCTTCTTTACCGCTTCCACTGCTTTTTTCGTGTTCGCCGCGGTGATGTTCAGAAGAATATCGAAATTGCCGTTATTTACGTAGGCAATCGGCGAAGAATATACACTGTACGCAAGCCCCATTTGTTCGCGAATGCGTTGAAACAAGCGCGAGCTCATGCCCCCACCGAACAAGATGCCGAAAATCGACTGCGTTGCATAGCGCGGATCGCCGAACGGCACTGATGGATAGGAAATGCCGATATTCGTCTGCTCGAAGTCCTTTATGCGCTTAGAAAAATTGCTTTTGACCGTTATGGGCGCAAGCGGCGTTTTGTCCGTTTTGCAGCTCGGAAGCTCATCCGTGAAATAGCGGCGAACCAGCCTGTCCGCTTCCTCTGGCGTAATATTTCCCGAAAAGGAAACAACGATATTGTCGGCGTTATAAAACTTTTTGCGGTAAGATAAAACGTCCTCGCAAGTAAAACGATTCACGTTTTCGATCGGTCCTAAAATTGTCCTGCCGAGCGAATTGTTCGGATACATGGTTGCGGCAAGCAAATCGTAGCAAATGTCTTCGGGCGCGTCCTCTTCCATGTTGATTTCTTCTACGATGACTTTGCGTTCCTTGTTCAGCTCGTCCGGATCGTACGACGAACGCAAAAAGATATGCGACAATAACGCAAAACATTTTTCCGCATATTCGTCCACCGATTTTACGTAGTAACACGTCGCTTCCTTCCCCGTAAAGGCATTGATAAGCGCGCCGTAGCTTTCAAACGCATTGGCAATATCGAACGCCGAATACGTATCCGTACCCTTAAACATAACGTGCTCGGTAAAGTGCGATATGCCGTTCTCTTCCACCGTTTCCTTAACGCTGCCCGCGCCTACCCAAATACCTGCCGCCACCGAGCGAACGGACGAATTGGTGTCCACAACAACGCGCAGCCCGTTCGGATATACGATTTTCTGATTCATGCTTTTTCTCCCGTACCTTTTTTCTCGCTTTACCGTTTTGCAGCACGGCGTGTCAAAGAACAACGCTATACTTCATCGGCTTTTAAAACCTCGCTTACTTTCGATACGATTAAATTATTTGCTTTCGCCACACGAATTATGCGGTCGAGCGCATCCACCGTATTGCGCGTGGGGTGCATTAAAATCAAATCTCCACCCGCAATATTCTTCGTGGCGCGTGTGAATATTTTTTTGGTGTCGTGGTCGCGCCAATCGAGCGTATCGCGCGTCCACATAACC
>JAIEBL010000307.1 GCA_029069015.1 Clostridiales bacterium | reverse complement strand
CTTTTCATACGGCTCGGTGACGTCTGCCGCGCCCGTCACGCGCATCGCCTGGTAGACGTACGACCTGCCCGAAAGCGGATCACGGATCGCGCCGCCGAGGCAAGTTGCCGCGCCGCCGAACGGTTCGATTTCGGTCGGGTGATTGTGCGTTTCGTTTTTATACATGACGAGCCAAGGCTCGATTTTTCCGTCGATTTCGGCATCCACTTTGATGGAGCAGGCGTTGATCTCTTCCGACTCGTCGAGGTTGTCGAGCTTACCCTGTTTTTTGAGTTCGCGCGCGCCCATCGTCGCCATGTCCATCAAACAGGCGTATTTATCGGGGCGACCATTGTAGTGCGCGTTGAAAAGCGCAAGGTAGTTTTCGTACGCCTTTTGTACGGCGGGGTTCTCGCTCTTGATTTTGACGGTATTGAGATGCGTCAGAAACGTGGTATGGCGGCAGTGATCCGACCAATACGTGTCAATGACTTTGAGTTCCGTTTCGGTAGGATTGCGAAGCTGCGAACGGAAATGCGCCTGCACGAACGCAAGGTCGGCAAGGCTCATGGCAAACCCCATTTTTTGGTGATATGCCGCCAGTGCCGCTTCATCGAATTCCACGAATCCCTCGATCATTTTGGGCGGTTCGGGCGCAGGATACGCCTCGCTGAGCGTCTGCGGCTTTGCGGCGGACGCGGGGCGCGCTTCTACGGGGTTTATAAGGAAGCTCTCGATACGGTCGCGCTCTTGCGGCGTGACGCCCTCAAAGACGTACACGGTCGCGCAGCGAATGAGCGGACGCGCTTTAAGCGTGAGCATTTGCACGCACTGCGCGGCGGAGTCGGCGCGTTGGTCGTACTGCCCGGGCAGATATTCCTGCATGACGATCTCGCCCGTAACTGCGGGCATTTCTTCGTAGTACACTCTATCTACGGGCGGCTCGGAAAATACGGTCTTGACCGCACGCTCGAAGTCATCGCTGCCTAGGCCCTCTACGTCGTAGCGCAAAAAGATGCGCACACGCGAAGATTTAATGCCAAGCACCGCGAATACGTCGCTCTTCACCTTTTGCGCCGATGCGTCGTTGCCTTCCGTCTTTTCCACAAACAGTCTTTTAATCATCGCTCCGTCCTCTTTGCCTGTCGCCGGCTGTCGTTTTTATTCTTCGTTCCGTTTTTTTACAAGGTTTCTTTTATATGCACGAACGCCCCCTTACGTGAAGGGGGCAAAAATTTAAAAATCTTTTCCGATGTCACTGCGGTAAAACATCCCGTCGAACGAAATCTTGCGGACGTTTTCGTAGGCGGTTTTCTTCGCTTCCGAAAGCGTATTCCCGAGTGCGGTGACGCCAAGCACGCGCCCGCCGCTCGTGACGATTTCGCCATTGTCGTTTCGCGCCGTGCCCGCGTGGAACACGAGCACACCGTCGTCGATTTTACCGAAACTTATGGGCTTACCCTTTTCGTAGTGCAGCGGATAGCCCCCGCTCGCCGCCACGACGCACACGGCGGGACGGGCGTCCCAGTCGAGCGTGATCTTGTCGAGCGTGCCATCAATGCACGCATCGAACACTTCGAGTAGGTCGGTTTTAAGCCGCGGCAGAATGACCTGCGTTTCGGGATCGCCGAACCGCGCGTTGTATTCGAGCACCTTTATGCCCTTATCCGTGACCATGAGCCCGAAGTACAGCACGCCTTTAAACGTGCGCCCTTCCTTTTCCATAGCGCGTATCGTGGGCAGAAAGATTTTTTCGTACGCTTCCTTTTGCATCGCTGGCGTGAACTTTTCCTGCGGCGAGAACGTTCCCATGCCGCCCGTGTTCAGCCCTTTGTCGCCGTCGAGGGCGCGTTTGTGGTCTTGGCTGGACACCATGGGAAGGAGCGTCTTTCCGTCGGTAAACGCAAGCACGCTTACCTCGAAGCCGCGCAAGAATTCTTCAATGACGATCTTTGCCCCCGCCTCGCCGAACGCACGGTCAAGCATGATTTCTTTTAAGCCCGCTTCGGCTTCCGGTTTATCGTTACAGATCAATACGCCCTTACCGAGCGCAAGCCCGTCGGCTTTGAGCACCACGGGATACGCGCACTTTTCTAGATATGCCTTTGCCTGCTCGTACGAATCGAACACTTCGTACGCGGCAGTGGCAATGCCGTACTTTTTCATCAGGTTTTTGGAAAACACTTTGCTGCTTTCGATGATCGCGGCATTGGCACGCGGACCGAATGCACGGCAACCCTGCGCTTCGAGCTTATCCACAAGCCCCATGGCAAGCGGATCGTCGGGCGCAACGACCGTAAGCGCAATATCTTTATGCGCGACTACAAACGCCGTGATGCCGTCGATATCGGTGGCTTTGATCTCGCCGTGACATTCCGCAAGTGCCGCAATGCCCGCGTTTCCGGGAATGCAGTACAGCTTACCCACCTGCGCACTCTTAGACAGCGCGTGCACGATGGCGTGCTCTCGCCCGCCGCCACCGATTACCAATACGTTTTTCTTCATAAAAACCTCGTACGCTCTCGATTTTACAGAAAGGAATGTTTAATGCTTAAAATGACGCTGCTCTACAAATACCATTGCGATATTATACTTATCGCACGCGTCGATGCTCTCCTGATCGCGCACCGATCCGCCGGGCTGAATGATGGCGGTAATGCCCGCCGCAGCCGCCGCTTCCACGCAGTCGGGGAACGGGAAGAACGCGTCGGACGCAAGCACCGCGCCTTTTACACGCTCGCCTGCGTGCTCGATGGCTTGCTGTGCCGCCCAAATGCGGTTGGTCTGCCCGCCGCCTACGCCGATCGCCGCGTTGTCCTTGGCAACCACGATAGCGTTGCTCTTGGCGTGTTTTACGACCTTATACGCAAAGGCAAGCTGTTTGATCTCTTCTTTGCTCGGCGCGCGCTTTGTCACTACCTTCACAGCCTTTTCGTCGTACAGCGTGCGGTCGTGGTCTTGCACAAGCAGACCCCCGTACACCTTTTTCATGTCGTAGCTATTCTGCGATACAGGCGACGAAATATCGGGCAAACGGAGCACGCGAAGATTCGGCTTGTTCTTAAAGATTTCGAGCGCGTCTTTCGTAAAGTCGGGCGCGACGACGATCTCCAAAAAGATCTTGACCATTTCTTCCGCGGTCTTGCCGTCTACCGTGCGGTTGACCGCCACGATACCGCCGAAGATGGAAACGGGGTCACACTCGTACGCCGTCTTGTAGGCTTCGAGTACGTTCTTACCGATGCCCACGCCGCAGGGGTTTGCATGCTTGCAAGCCACCACAGCCGTATCGGAAAACTCGCGCAAAAGGTCGAGCGCCCCGTTCGTGTCGTTGATGTTGTTGTAGCTCAGTTCCTTGCCCTGCAACTGCTCGGCACGCGCAAGCGAACCACTTTTCGGCATAGCTTCCTCGTAGAAAGCCGCCTCTTGCTGCGGGTTCTCACCGTAGCGAAGCGCCTGCTTCTTTTCGTAGGCAAACGTGATCTGGTCGGGAAAGCGCAAACCCATTTTCTCGCGCATGTACGTGGAGATCATTGTGTCGTACACGGCGGTGTGTTGGAACACTTTATACATGAGCCCGAAGCGCACTTCTTCCGAAAGCGTCCCCTCTTTGAGGTGCGTAAGAACGGTTTCGTAGTCGGCAGGGTCTACTACCACGCAAACGCCCTTGTAGTTCTTCGCCGCGCTTCTGAGCATCGTAGGACCGCCGATATCGATGTTCTCGATGGCTTCTTCCATCGACACGCCCTCTTTCATGATCGTCTGTTTGAACGGATAAAGGTTGACCGCCACGACGTCGATGGTGTTGATGTTCAGGTCTTCAAGCTGCTTCATATGGTCGGGCAGATCGCGGCGCGCAAGCAAGCCCGCGTGTACAGCGGGATGAAGCGTTTTCACGCGCCCGTCCAAGCATTCGGGAAAGCCCGTGATATCGCTGATGCCGATATTCTTTACGCCCGCCGCGCTGAGCGCTTTGGCCGTGCCACCCGTGGAAATGATTTCGTACCCTAAGGCTACGAGCCCTTTGGCAAACTCTACCACACCCGTTTTGTCGCTTACGCTGATCAATGCTCTCTTCTTCATTGCGTTCTCCTTTTTGTTTCGCGGTCGGATTTGCACCGCCGCCTTTGTTTACTCTCTTATTGTTTTGCAAAAACGACTTTGCCGCTCTTTACGGTGATTTCGTCGTCGCACAGTTTCTTTACCGCTTCGGGAAAGATCTTGTGTTCGATCTGTTCCAAAATACGCGCCTGCAAGCTTTTGGGCGTATCGGTGGGCAGAACGTCTAATGCGCGCTGCAAGATGATAGGACCTGTGTCCGTGCCGCCGTCTACGAAATGCACCGTCGCGCCGCTCTTTGCTTCGCCCGCCGCAATTACAGCTTCGTGCACGTGAATGCCGTGAAAGCCTTTGCCACCGAACTTCGGAAGCAACGCGGGATGAATGTTTACGATCCTGTTCGGGTACGCGTCCACCAAAAAGGGCGACACAATCCCCAAATACCCCGCGAGTAAAACGTAGTCGGCTTCGTAATGATTAAGTAGCCGCAGAATTTCACGGTCGCGCGCCTCGTTATTTTCGTAGTCGCGAAGGGCGCAAACGTGCGCGGGAATCCCCCGCTCTTTCGCTCGCGTCAGCGCGTAGGCACGGTCGTTCGATGCGATGACCGTAACGACCTTGCCGTTTATCTCGCCGCGGTCGATATATTCGAGGATCGCCGCCATGTTGCTGCCGCTGCCCGAAA
>JAIEBL010000306.1 GCA_029069015.1 Clostridiales bacterium | reverse complement strand
AGTACGGTGGTACGTTATGGCAAAACGATGCGCTTCGTCGCGGATGCGTTGCAGTAATTTCAGGGCGTTGTCTGCGGGAGATAGCACGATCGGATCGGGGCTGTGTATCGTGAAAATCTCCTCTTCGCGCTTGGCAAGCCCCACCATGGGGATATCGTAGCCGAGCGACAGCATGGCTTCGTGCGCGTAACCGAGCTGCCCTTTGCCGCCGTCGATAACGATGAGGTCGGGCAAATCGACGAACTTATCGTCACCCGATTTGGCGCGAGCAAAACGGCGCGAGAGCGTTTCTTTCATGGACGCAAAATCGTTCGACCCTTCCACCGTTTTGATTTTGTACTTGCGGTAATCCGCTTTTGAAGGCGCACCGCCGATAAACACGACCTGGCTCGACACTTTGTCCACGCCCGATATATTGCTGATATCATAGCACTCCATGCGGTGGCAAGACTTGATGCCCAAAATTTCCGCAAGACGCTCGCACGCCCCCGCCGTCATATCGCGGCGGCGTTTGTCTTCCGCCGCGGCGTTCGATAAAAAGTCGGCGGCATTCTGTTCGGCGCAGACAAGCAAATCGTTTTTCGCACCGATTTGCGGAAAGGCGATTTCCTGCCGTCTGCCCGTAAGAAGGGAAAGCGTTTCGCAAAGCGGCTCTGCCGTCCCTTCCGAAAAGGGCCGCAAGAGCACGACTTGCGGCACTTGCTGCGCCATACGGTAGTACTGCCCGAAAAAGCCGGAAACGGTATCTTCGTAGCCGAGGCCTGCGTCGGTCAGGTAGTAATTTTTTACGCCCATCATCTTACCGCCGCGCACGATCACGACGCTTACCGCCGCACCCGCGCCGTCACACGCATACCCCACGGCGTCTACGTCTGTCATAGAACCGAGGTTCGCAACCGTGCGCTCGCGCAGCTTTTTGAGCATGGAAAGCTGATCGCGGTACGAAATGGCGCGCTCGAAATCTTCCGCGGCAGAGGCGGCGAGCATGCGCTCCTCTACGATTTTTTCGGCAGACGAATCGTGTCCCGACAAAAACGCCAGCACCTTATCCACTCTTTCGCGGTATTCTTCCTCAGTGATCTTTCCCGTGCAGGGCGCGGGGCAAAGTCCCAGAAAATAGTCCAGACACTCGCGGGAAGCGTTCTTCTTCATACCGCTTGCGCACGTACGCAAGCCGTATAC
>JAIEBL010000305.1 GCA_029069015.1 Clostridiales bacterium | reverse complement strand
GTGCTCGGAAAGTAAATATACCCCAAAGCACTTGACAACCTTTGCACGCGTATGCTAAAATAGATGGGCTAGGTTCAAAGAAGGAGAAGAACGATATGAAAGAGAACATCCATCCCGATTATCACGAAGTAACGATGGAATGCGCTTGCGGCGCGAAGTTCGTTGTCGGGTCGACCAAAAAGGGCGACGTGGTAAAAGTGGACGTTTGCAGTCAGTGCCATCCGTTCTACACGGGCAAACAAAAGCACGTAGATACGGGCGGACGGATTGACAAGTTCAACAAACGGTACGCCAAAAAATAGTTATAGTAACAACTGCGACTTCGATAAGACCATAGCCCTATTTTGAGGTATGGTCTTTTCTTATACGTGCGGTAAGCGAAAAACGATTATAGGGAAGCGCACGCTGAAGCGGCGCAGAGAGAACCGACTACGGAACGGACGGAATGAAAGAAAAAAAGAAAAAGGATAAACCTTGCAAGCGGTCGATGATCGGCGGGCAAGCTCTGATGGAAGGCGTCATGATGCGAGGGAAGCACAGCATGGCGATGGCTGTGCGCGCGCCCGACGGCAGTATCATGCTCGAAACCACGCGCCTTAAAGGAGCGCGGTGGTACAATAAAGTGCCCATCGTCCGCGGCGTGGTAAGCTTCGTGCAAAGCCTTATAAGCGGCGTCACGACGCTCATGCGAAGCGCGGAAGTGTCTTCGCCCGACGAGGAAACGCCCGGCAAAGGGTGGATGGCGTTTGCCGTGGTGCTCGGCGTCGTTTTGGCGGTCGGGCTGTTTATTCTGTTACCCAGTTTTTTAAACACGCTTTTATTTGAAAAGGCGATCAAGCTCGAAGCGCACTTCGGCAAAAAGACGGCGATTTTGCTTTCCAGTCTGTTCGAGGGCGTTTTGCGTATTCTGATATTCGTGCTGTACCTCTTCATCGTTTCGCGAATGAGAGATATACGCCGTACGTTCATGTATCACGGCGCTGAACACCGCACGATCAACTGCTACGAAAAAGGATACGATATGACGGTGGAGATCGTGCAAAAGTGCTCTACGCGACACAACCGTTGCGGCACTACGTTTTTGTTCTTCGTTATGATCGTATCGATTCTG
>JAIEBL010000304.1 GCA_029069015.1 Clostridiales bacterium | reverse complement strand
TATAACCGTTTCCTTTGCGGGCAAAACAAGAAAGACTACGCTCGCTCTCGCTCGCTAGATCCCTCGACTTCGCTCGGGATGACAGAGGGGCAGGGATGAATCGCACTATCATAATCATAGCCATCCTCTCGTTTACCCTCTCCCGCTCTTTCCCCTCTTACTCTCGTCCCCTACGGCACAATCCTTTCAAAAAAACCGCGCGCCACCCAAACCACATAAGGACGGCGGCAATACGCCACGCATAAATGCCTTCTATTCTAAATACCGATCCAATACCCCTGCCGCGCGCATGACGCCGAGGAGCGTTAAAGAAAGTGAAAACAAATCGGGGGCGAGCGCAACGACGGTCTTGATGTCGCTCCCGTCAAGCGCGTTTACGAGCGAAAAGCCGTCGTCGGGAAACAGGCGGCAAAAAGGGCGTCTGGCTTCCGAAAACACGCGCACGCATTCCTCGGCGCGGGAAAGAAGTTCGGTTTGATACTCGCGCAATCGGAAAGCCGCAAGCGCGTCAAAGGGCACGTGCGTAGAAGCCGCAGAAGCAGCCGTCAACGGCGAGAGCCCGAAATATTCCGTCAGATATGCAGCGCGCAGATTATCATCGGGGGGCGGACAAAATAAGGGCGGTTCTTGCAAGAATACGCGATACAACGCGGCAAGCTTTTCACCGAACAAAAAGCCAAACACAGGTAGCGGTAGCGGCGTACGCTTTTCCCGCCGAAACAACAATGTAGCGGCGCGGGCGGCCAGCTCGGCGGCGCAACGCGTCGGCAACGCCTGTTCGCCCTGCCCCAGCTTTGCGAGCGAGAACGAAAGCTTGATAAGCGTATGGGCAAGCGTCGGACAGCCCCTGCCCTGCTTTGCCGCATCAAGTGCGGCGTAGACGATATCGAGCGCGCGTTCCGGCATAGAGCCAACGGGCATGCCCCTTAGACGCGCCGCCGTTTCCCCGTCGCACACCGCAAGCGCGGCGGCACAAATACTCGCGAGCGAATGCGGTAAAAGCGAAGGTAAAACAAGCTCGTCACAGATAGCCGCACCCACGGGATACGCGCAAGGATAAGTGTGTAGCCCTTGCGTATAAAATCCGTCGAGCGCCGTGCGCACCCCCACCGAAAAAACGCCGAACACGTCCAGCCCGTACTGCGCGCCCAACCGCTTCGCCCTTTCCGTTTCGGTATCGCCGCCGAGGGCTACCAAAAGGCGCACGTCCTCGCTCGGCGCGCCGTGAAGAAGCACCGAGCGCACGCCTCTATGCCGCAGCGTGCGCGCATAGACCTTGGCAGCGTCCTCACTGTTTGCGACGATACCCGCCGAGCACAGCGGCGGCACGAGCTTTGCAATGGCGTCCGCGCCGTCGTCTTCGTACAGCACCGTGCCCTTTTTTTCCGTTGTCACTGATTGTTCCGTTTCCATACGGATAAGAGTTTACTATATATAGGCGCGCGAACAATAAACGAATTTGCCGCTTTTTGTGTTTTAAACACGCAAAAACCCGAAGCGGTTGCCTCGGGTTTTGAAACGTTTTTCACGTTTGATTTTTAATCTTCGTACAAGCTCTTATAGCGCTTTGCGTACTTGTGTACGACACCCGCCTTTTCGCGGTAGTACGTGATGCGTTCGTTCTGCCAATTTTGGAATGCCGAATTTTCTTTGGAACTGCGGATCGTATCTTCGTAGGACTCGCGCACCGTCTTGTACGCGCCGTGCGTCAGCGGGTCGTCAAGCGAAAGCATCGTCCCCGGTACGACGGTTTTGCTAAGATACATGATGTGCACGCCGTAATCGGTCACGACGTAGTGCGGCAGAACGTGCCCGTCGGTGTATTCCTCGCCGTTGTATAATTCCATTGCGCCGTCGTAGAACTCTACCATGTAGCCCGAATGCCCTGTGTCGTCGTTACGCTTTACGGCATACGACTTTCCTTCTCCGAACGCGCCCGAATCGGTATTGTACTTATACGTATATTCGTCGAACAAGCGCTCCGCTTCTTTGGGACTGCTCTTCACGGCCGCCATCGCGGTGTAGATTTCGTTGAAGACTTCGTTGACCGTCTTGGGGTTTTCTTTGTCGTCTTCGCCGTTCACGTGCGGATACACGACCGTCTCCGCCACAAGTTGCGTATCGCGCATGATTTTGTAATCTTTGTCCTTGTTCTTCGGATCGGCTTTGTAAGCGGTGATGGCCGCCGTCTGCTCTGCCGAGAAGGGCAACAGAATATGCTTTACGAAGAAGTAGCTGTCGTCCAAATAATACAGAATGGTGTCGCTGCCATCCGACACAGCCGCCTGATACGCCTCCGCGTTGGCGTCGAACGTTTCGCGCTGGGTCAAAAGATCGCTGACGTACGCGCGCGTCACTTCGTCGTCCGAAACGGTAACGTCTTCGGTGATATACGTTTGCAACTTATTGATAAGAATGCTTTGTTTTGCTCTCTGCCCCACAAGGTATTGCATGATGTGCGTGCTGCCGAGCATAGGATATACGCTCTCGATGCCTTGCTCGTTCATTACGTTGCGGATCGCCTTTTTGTCGGCGTCAAACTTTTCGCGGTCTTCTTTCGTCGCTTTGAAATCGGCGTCGACAAGGTCCTCGATACGCGTCACGAGTTGGCGCATTGCTTCGCGTTCCAAGCTTTTAAGCGCTTCGTCGCCGTACAGGCAAGGATAATCGGCGGGATCGGGCGCCCAAACCACGTACTCGGGTACGGGCACACTCTCTACTCTGCCGTCTGCATGCGTGATCTCTTCGTATACGGTTTTGCCGTTGTCGTCTTTCTGATAGATGACGTTGCCGTTTGCGTCGAACTTATAGTATTTGTAATCTTCGTCGCTCGTTTCGACTTCGGGCGTAGGATACGTGGTGCTCGACGAATCGGAATCACCCGCCGCCTCTTCGCTCGACTCGCCGAAGTCGCTCAGAATGCTGCTTTTGAGCGAAGACAGCAAACTGTCAATCGCATCGTAGATCTGTTCGTTCTGATTGTTGGTGTCGCGTTGATCCCATTTGAGCTTGCCGATCGCCGAAAGCCGCTCCGCTTCGATGATCAGAAGCTCGCGCGTTACAAGCTCGTCGAGTAAGCGCTCGGTCGTCGCTTGCAGCGAGAGCCCGTAGCTCTGCATATACTGTTGGGCGTAATTGTTCATCGCGGAGGTAAGATCGCTTTTGTAGATATAGCGCGTACCGCTGCTGTAAACGACCGCACCGCTCTCGTCTTTTTCGGTTATCGAATCAACGGTAGCAACCACCTGCTGCGCGTCTTTTTCGTCGTTGTGCTCAAAAAGCGCACAGCCCGTAAAGAGCGAGCCGCACAGCACCAGACACAATATGATTCCTATGATTTTTTTGCGCATAATCGTCTAAAACTCCAAACGCAAGCGCCTCGATAAAAGAGGGCACTTTAAGTTTCGTATTCTATTATACAAGATTATAGCCGAAAAAGCAATTAAAATAACCTTATTTTTTACGGCATTCCTCCAAAAAATTCATGAGCTCTTCCATGCCGTTTTTGCCGCCGAACCGCAAATGCGCCTCCGATTTCGTAAACGTCACGTCTTTACCCGCAGCGAGCGCCGTCGCTACGTAATTCGGCAGATTTTTCACCTGCGAAAAAACGAGCGTCGCCGCGCCGTTTCGGATCGTCACGCCGCTCGCCCCCGCGTTCGCCGCACCGTTCTTGATAAAGCCGAGCCGCGCAAGGTTCACTGCCGCCG
>JAIEBL010000303.1 GCA_029069015.1 Clostridiales bacterium | reverse complement strand
TCCGTCCGCACACTTAAAGGTGTAATTGCCGGTATTCTTATTCAGCCGCTTCCCTTCGTAACGGTTCCCCACTCTGCTTTCGTTCCTTCATACGTTATACTCTCAAGGGCGCTGCAATTTTCAAACACGCTGTTATCGACGCGCGTTACGCTGCTCGGGATCGTGACGCTCTTTAAGCTTCTGCAACCGTAGAACATCCTGGTCCAAAGATTCTCAACGCCTTGCGGGATCGTAATGCTCGTAAGCACACTGCAATTTTCGAACGCACCGATACCGATAAACTCTAAGCGATCCGACAGCGTGACGCTCTTCAAATTCGTACAACCGTAGAACGCATTCGCAAAAATCGTCATGACGCTATTGGGTAGCGTAATCGACTTCAAGCTGCTCTGCTGATAAAACGCGCTATCCGCGATGCTCAATACGGTATAATTTTTGTCCTTATACGAAACGGTTTGCGGAATCGTCAATTCGCCGAACTCGCCGCCACGCACTTGCCGCAACACGGTTGCCATCTCGTCTTTGAAGCTGTACCGCAAGCCGCCTATGATCGCATACGCATAGCCGTCTTCGTCTTCGTCGTTATTTTCGCAATCCCATACCACGGGGCAATCGTTGTGCCATTTGAGATACCAGCTGCCCGGCCGCGATCCTGCCTCGCAATAGAGCGTTAAGCATTCACACCCGTAGAACACGTTCGTTCCGATCGTCCCTACACTAGTTGGTACGACCATACTCGTTAAACTACGGCATTCGTAGAAAGCTCTGTCTCCGATCCGCGAGAGCGAGGACGGAAGCTCTATGTTTTTTACGTTATTGCAACCGTAAAACGCCTCTTTCTCGATACGCACGACGCTACTACCGATCTTAATGCCCGTTAAGCCGGTACTCAACTTAAATGCACGCTCTCCGATACTCTTGACGGCGTAGCTTTCGTCCTTATACAGCACGCTTGCCGGCACGGTGGCCTCTCCGCTGATACCGCTCCTCTTTATTACGGTTGCTTCCCCGTCTTTGAAGCGATAGCGCAAACCGTCTGTCTCCGCATACGCATAGCCGTCTTCGTCTTTATCGTTGTTCTTAGAGTCCCATATGACGGGGCAATTATTGTTGTTCCATTCGGTGTCCCAATCGCTCGGCTTTGTGCTTGCTTCGCAATATACCGTTAAACCGTCACAACCGGAAAACACGCCGCTGCCGATCGTCGTGACCGACTGCGGGATCGTTACGCTCGTCAGCCCGCCGCAAGACGAAAACGCTCCGCTTCCGATACTCAGAAGCGACTGCGGAAGCTCTATGCTTCTCAGCTTGCAACCGTTGAACGCACTTTCGCCGATACTCGTAACGCTGCTACCGAGCGTGACGCTCTCCAAGGCAAAGCAAGACCCGAATGCGTGATCTCCGATACTCGTAACACCTTGCGGTATGACGATACTTGTTAACCCGAGGTCGTTTTCAAATACGCGCGTGCCGATCGTCGTGACGCTGCCGTCCGAGGGGATCACGCTGGCTTTGCAACCCGCGACCAACGTTTTGGTCGCCGTTTCGATCACGCAATTACCTGTGCTGTGATACGTCGCGTTGTTGTCGTCTACGGTTATGCTCTCCAAAAAGCTACAACCGCCGAACGCTCTCTCTCCGATACTCGTTACGCCGCTCCCGATACGCACGCTCATCAGCATGTGACAACCCTGGAATGCGTACGCGCCGATATGCGTAACCGAATCCGATATATCTAAACGCTCAAAGTCGTTTTCGTTACCGGGGCGTATTGAAAATGCCATTTCGGCAATCGCCGTAACGGGCAAGCCGTGATACTTTTCGGGAATAACGAGCGCTTGCCCCGTAGCCGTCCCTTTGCCCATAACGGTATACGACGCGCCGTCATCGTTCAACTCGAACTCCAATCCCTGCGTATATGGGCTGTATCTGCAAACGGTGCATACGCCGTCCGCGTCGTACGAATGCCCCGCCGCACAAGGGTTCCCGTCGCTCTTATCGCCGCAAGCGATAAACGCAAACCCGACAAGCGACAACACAAGGCAAAGCAAAAGCGTACGTAAAACCTTCCTTTTCATAACGATTCCTCCGTAAAATTAAAAAGTGCGCCAACCGAAAGTCAGCGCACGAAAAACGCAAACTCCGATTGTCGCCAAACAAACTTTACGTAGTACGGAAACACTCTCTATTCTGCACATACATAAATGGAATTTGCATTTTTGCCAATTCTAAAAGTATATGCAAATAGAACTTTTTTAAAATGGGTATAAAAAATCCCGCACTCCTCAATTCGGGTTGTAAAGTTTGTTTGGCATAGTTAGTATACTGCATTTGCAGAGAAAAGTCAATAGCTTTCGCATTTTCTACAAGAATTGAAAAAGATACGGATCGCCGCCACGGTTTTCTCCCGCCGCCGCTGACTTTTACCTATTCACTTTTTATTATAAAGTAGCGCTATCCACCTCCCTCATCATTGCGAGCGAAGTAGCCCAGCCCCTCAACTTGCTTTCTCTTCTGGATTGCTTCAACAAAAAGTTGTCTCCGAGATGACGAAAGCGACGCCTTGTCATTTCGCCCCGAGGGAAAACCCTATGATTGCGGTAGCATGCGCTATTCTCATGTTCCGTCATCCCGAGTATAGCAAAGCGCAGCGGAGCGACGAGGAATCTAGCGAGCGGGAGCGAAGTGTAGTCTTTCTTGCCTTCCCCGCAAAGAAAACGGCAAAGAAAAGCGTCAATGAAAAAACAGAAGCCGTACGGATAACCGCACGACTCTTTTCAGTCTACTTGCGCTTCGCTGGATTCCTCGTCGTGCCTACGGCACTATGCTCGGAATGACGGAGAGAGAATAAAAGACCATGTTTTTACAATCATGGTCTTTCTCTCGTTTTTCTTTTTTATAAAGTGTTTTATTTTACTCCACAGGGTATTTGCCCATAAAGCAGGCGCTGCAATAGCCGAAGTCTTCTCTGAGTCCGATTTTATGGAGTGATTCGAGGGGCAGGAAGCCAAGCGAGTCCGCGCCGAGCTGTTTGCGCATTTCTTCCTGCGAATAGCGGACGGCGAAAAGATGTTCGCGGCTGGGGATATCCGTGCCGTAGTAGCACGGCCAGAGGAACGCGGGGCTTGCGATGCGCAAATGCACTTCGGTCGCGCCTGCGTCTTTGAGCATTTTGATGAGGTTTTTGGAGGTCGTACCGCGCACGATCGAATCGTCTACCATGACGATCCGCTTGCCCGCCACGTTACTTTTAAGCACGTTGAGTTTGATGGAAACCGCCATTTCGCGTTCGGCTTGCGTCTGCTTGATGAACGTTCTGCCCGTGTAGCGGTTGCGGATGAGCCCGTCGCCGAAGGGAATGCCGCTCTGCAAGGCGTAACCGTGCGCAAAGCTCGTGCCGCTGTCGGGGACGCCGATGACCATGTCCGCTTCTACGGGGTGCGTGATGGCAAGCTGCTTGCCCGCTTCGATACGCGCGCTGTATACGCTCACGCCGTCGATGACCGAATCGGGACGCGCAAAGTACACGTATTCGAACACGCAGAGCGCGGGTTTCTGCCCGCAATGATTTTTAAAGCTCGTCAGTTTTCCGCCCTCTTCGATGAGCACCACTTCGCCCGGTTCGATATCGCGGATAAACTGTGCGTGCATCACGTCGAACGCCACGCTTTCGCTCGCAAGGATATAGTCGTTGCCAAGCTTACCCAAGCACAGCGGACGGAAGCCCTGCGGGTCGCGGATACCCAAAAGTTTACGGGGCGACATGAGCACCATGCTGTACGCGCCCTTGATCTTGCCCATGACTTCGAGCACCGCTTCTTCGATGCTCCGCGTGTGCGTGCGGGCAATGGCGATGAGATGCATAATGACCTCGGTTTCGTTGGTGGACTGGAAGATCGCGCCACCGTTCTCCAGTTCCTGCCGCAATTCGTTTGCGTTCAGAATGCTGCCGTTATGGGCGAGCGTGATACTGCCCTTGCAGTACCGCGACACGAGCGGTTGCGCGTTCTCGCGCGAAGTATCGCCCTCTTTTGCGTACCGAACGTGCGCGACGCCGATATTACCCGTAAGCGTGGCGAGGTTCTGCTCGTTAAAGACCTCGCTGACGAGCCCCTTATCTTTGATCTGATGGAGATGCGCGTCGTTATTCGTAACGATACCGCAACTCTGTTGCCCGCGGTGCTGCAACGCAAACAGACCCGTATAGAGGTAGTGCGCCACGTTCAAGCCGTCGTTGTCGTAAATACCGAGTACGCCGCATTCTTCGTTCAACTTTCGCATAAATATTCTCCCGTTATAAATTGCCGCCCTCTTCAAGCGATTTTGTCATTTCGTACATGGTGAGCGTAGCCGCGATGTCCTTTTCCTTTGCCTGATCGCCGTACTTGTCTACGTCTACGATATTTTTGTCGCCGTGGCTCAGACACAGCGGACCGTTTAAGCACCCGCCCTCGCAAGCCATGCCCTCGAGGAAGTTTTCGGGGAGTTTTCCCGCATTCAAGCGAAGCATGGCAAGGCGGATCTGCTCCAATCCGTTGAGTGCGAGCGGGCAGACTTCTTTATCGCCAAGCCCGTACTTATCTTTAAGGTCTTTTACGCCCTGCGAGATGCCGCCGCTCTTTGCAAAGATACGTCCGTATTTGCTCGCATTGTTCAGGGGGCTTTCGGGAAGCGTGGAAACGTCGATACCGCGCGCGTCCAGGAACGCTTGCAGCTCCTCGAAGGAGATCACGCAGTCCACCGCGCCGTTCGTCTTTTCGAGCTTGTACTCGTGTTTTTTGGACGCGCAAGGTCCGATAAACACGACTTTACTGTCGGGCGACGTGCGCTTGATGAGCGATGCCGCTTCCACCATGGGACTGGGCGTGGTCGATATGTACGGCACGAGTTTGGGGAAATGCCGCTCGATATACATTACGAAACTCGGGCAGCAGCTCGTCGTCATTTTGTCGCGCTCTTTGAGTTCTTCCATCTCCTTGCCGAGCGTGATGTCCGCGCCCATGGCGGTCTCGATGACCTGATGGAAGCCGAGTTTTTTGATGCCCTCTACGATCTGTTCGATCTTGGCGTACTTGAACTGGCTGACGATCGCGGGCGCAATGATCGCGTACACCTTGCGACCACTCTTTTCCGCTTCCTTCAAGATATCTACGCATTCGAGCACGTACGACTTATCCACGATCGCGCCGAACGGGCAAGCGTACACGCACGCGCCGCACATGACACATTTGTCGTTGTCGATCTGCGCCGTCTTCTCGTCGCTGATTTTGAGCGCGCCGATCTTACATGCCTTGACGCAGGGACGCGTCAGCTCGATGATCGCGCCGTACGGGCAAGACTTTGCGCACTTGCCGCACTCGATACATTTTTCCGAATCGATGACCGCGTGTTTGCCCTGCATGGATATCGCGCCTTTGGGGCAGACCTCCATACATTTATGGTTGATACAGCCGCGGCACGCGGGGGTCACGAAGTAGCTTTCCATAGGGCACTCGTCGCACGCGACGGGCAGCGTTTCGATGACGTTGGGGTTGTCCTTGTCGCCACCCATTGCCATGCGCACGCGCTCTTCGATGACGGCGCGCTCTTTGTAGATGCAGCACCGCATGTCCGACTTCGGACCGGGGACAATCTCTTTGGGAATTTCGTAGAGCGCCATATCCAGCTTGCCGCTGTACGCCCGTTCGATGACCGCTTTGATCGCTTTATATTTAAGAAGTTGCACTTTCGTGTCGAAAACTCTGTCCATATTTTTCGGCGCTGTTTTTGTGCGCCCCTCCTTTTTTTGATGCGGCTTTCGCCGTCTGCCCTTAATAATACTTGATATCCACCGTTTTGTTGAGCGTTTTGAAAATATTCAGAAGCTTAACGACCGTGTCGAGTTTGGTCTTGTTGTCGATCTGCAAGCCCTCGTGCGCAAGGTTGACGCCGCGGCCCACGAAGATATTGACCGCGCTCGCCTGAATGAGCAAGAGGTTTGCAAGCAGACTTGCGCCGTCCTTCCCCTTGAATATGCGAATGTCGGGGTCGGAAACGGACACGTATTTTTCGGCATACTGCAAGAGCTTTTTGAGCGTCAGCACGCCCTCGCACGTAAGGTCGATACCGTCGATGAACCCGATGGGCGGAACGTCTTTATCGGGGTAATCGAAACTCGTGCGCACTTCCGTGCCGAGTTCGCGCGCCACCACCTGACTGCTCGTGCCGCCGCAAACGACCTTCTTGCCTTCCTGCGCCATGAACGACTGCACGACCAGCGCGTCGCTGTCCGCGCTCGACGGAGGTCCCACCATCATATTGACGGTGAGCGGCGCACGGTACTTGACCGCCAGAACGGTCGTGTCGTCGCCGGGGCGGTGACCGTACAGCTCGTAGCACGCGTTCGCCATAATGCTCGCCATCGTCTGCGCCGAAAGCGCTTCGTCGTACTGAATTTCGGCAAACTCGCGGATCTCTTTGATGTCCCAACCGAAGTTGAGCGTCTGCTCCACGCCCGCGTGCACCACGCCGTCCGAAAACGCAAGCAGGCAGTCGCCGCGCGTCAAGTGCACTTTGCTGATGTAGAGTTTTTTATTGTCATAGTTGCGTTCCACTCGCTCCAAGGGTACGGCAACGCCCTCGTGCAAGAGGATCGCGGGCGGGTTGTCAAACTCCGCCAAGTACCCGTCGCCGTCGGGTGAGAGAATGAGGAGCGTAAACGTGGAATACGCCACGCCGCGCACCTTACACACGGGAAGGCTTCCCGTGATCGTGTCGATACACTCGTCGAGCGGCACTTTCGCCGCCGCAAGCGTGCAAAGAATTTTGGCGGTCAGCTTGGAAAGGATATTCGCTTTCACGCCGCTTCCCAAGCCGTCGGCAAGCACGAACGTGCAGGTGCCGTCCTCGCCCTTGATGACTTCCACATTGTCGCCGCAGAGCTCTTCGCCCTTTTTGTTGAGCGAAACGCGTCCGTATTCGATAACGTCCATACGCGCGCCCACCTTATGCGTTCTCCGGATCGTCGCCGACGCTTTCTTTGGTCAGCGTGTCGCGCAGCTTTAAGAGCGCGATCTTGGTTTCGGCGGTCGTTTCGCCGAGCAGCGACGCGATCTCCTGTACGACGCTCATCTGTTTGCTGACGACGCGATTTGCCGCTTCCACCGTTTCGGCTTTGATCTGATCGAGGCGGTCACGGTACTTCATATCCGCGGTGATGTCCTTCATAATGCAGAACAGCATGTCGCCCGTCACCTTACGGATCGTCATTTCCACCCAAGCGGACGTTTTGTCGATAAATATTTTGCGACGCGTGATGATCTCGCCCGCCGCCGCCATGTAGAAATCGGCGGGGTTGTAGAAGCGGTCGAGCGCCTCGCCTTTTGCAAGCTTACGTTCCGCGCCGATGAGCTGCGCCGCCTTTTCGTTGATCTGCGCGATCACGAAGTTTTCGTCTACCGCGATAATGCCGTTCGGGCTGTTCTGAATGATGTCGTAGCTAAGCCCTTCTGCACGCTCGCGCATAAAAGGTACGCACATGCTGATCTCCGCCATGCCGTTTAAGACGGCGATCGCTTTTTCGCGGCAGGTGTTGTAGCCGCACGCGCCGCAGTTGAGTTCGTCTTCTACGCGCGTCTTGCCCGTTGCGGCAAGCACTTTGCGGATCTCTTCCTCGCTCGGCACTTTGTTCGCGTTCTTTTTCTTTTCGTATTTGTGCGCGAACGACAGCTCGCTGGGCGGGACTTGCGCCGCGCTGCCCGTCTTTGCGTAGGCGCGCACCGTTTCGGTCGCTTTGATAAAGCCGCCTTTTTCTTTATGTAACGCGCACGGCCCGTTGATGCACGAGAACTCGCACGCGTGCATTTCGATGAACATGCCCGAGAGCGTGTCGATGTTGGCGAGCACTTCTTTTGCGCGGGCAAGTCCGTCCACGCTCACGTACTCGTAGCCGTCCGAATACACGTTGAACGACTTGATGATACCGCTGTTGATGGGGTAATTGCGCGCCGTGTTCCGCTCCGTTTCCAAAACCAAAGTGGACGGCTCGGCGGCGGGGTCGATCCCCTTTTCTTCAAAGAGGCGACTGAGTTCCTCGAACGTGAGGGCAAAGTCGATCATGCCGCTCTCGTCCGCCTCGCGTTTTTTGGCGATACAAGGTCCGATAAAGACGACCTTGCAGTCGGGATACCGCTCATGCAACATGCGCGCGTGCGCCACCATGGGCGAATCGACGGGCGCAAGATATTTGAGCGCGTCGGGATAGTAGATTTCGATGAGGCGCACGATCGAGGGGCACGCCGATGCGATCAGGTTCTTATATGCGCCGCCGTCTAAAAGCTTACGGTAGCACTCGGTCACTTCGCGCGCGCCTTCCGCCGTCTCGAACGCGTCGGCAAAGCCGAGCTTTAAGAGCGCGGACTTGAACGCGCCGAAGTCGGGCGCAAAGCTCGATACGAACGCGGGCGCAACGGAAGCGATCACTTTCTTCTTGCCGCCGAGCAGTTTTTTCACCGCCGCCGTATCGTCTACGACTTTTTTGGCATTGAAGCTGCAAGCGTACGTGCAATGTCCGCAAAGCACGCACAGGTCTTCACGAATGCGCGCCCGATCGCCCAGAACGGTGATCGCCTTCACGGGGCACTCGCGCAAGCACTTGTAGCAGTTTTTGCAGCTTTCCGATTGGAAATTCAGATATTCTACGTGCATGGATACGTCCCCCTATACACGGGCAAGCACTTTTTCGGCAAAGAGCTGCTCGATCGTGTCGGGCGTCGCGTTCTCCCAAAAATCATCGCCGTCCGATACGACGGTAACGCCCGTGCCGCATCTGCCCAAACAAAAGCTTGCTTTGAGCACGACCTTTTCGGAAAGATTGTTCTCCGCAATCAACGCTTTCAGCTTTTCGATCACGTCATAGCTGCCGCGAAGATGGCAAGACGACCCGATACAAACCTTGATTTCCATTTCTTTCGCCTCCGATGTTCTTTTATTCCGATAGGATATATGTATTCGCAAACCCTATTCGCATATCCCAAAACAGTATACCACAACCCCGCACTTATGGCAATTCTTTTTTCGTCATTCTTCGCGTGCCACTTATTGCCAATTAAGGATGAAGAATGATTGCTAAGAATACGTTTATCTCTTTGTCATTTCGCTCAGCTGCTATCTTGTCATTTCGACCGTAGTGAGCGAAGCGAACGAAGCGGAGAAATCTCAACAAGAGACCTCTCCGCTACGCTACGCTTCGGTCGAGGTGACAACGGAGCCCCTCGTCATTGCGAGCGAGCAACGCGAGCGAAGCAATCCAGACCCCCAACCCACTTCCGTTCTGGATTGCTTCGGCATAAATGCCTCGCAATGACGAATAACGAAAGGAACGCCCATCCCCATTGTCCTTTCGAGCGAGCACATGCGCGCGGAGAAATCTCTTTTTTGTTTTTCGGTTTGGATTTCCCGACTTCGCTCGAAATAACACAGCTACACGCTTCTTGCCTTTTTGCCGCCACGGTTTTCTTCCGCCGCCGCGCACCTCGTTTCATAGAGAACGTATCCCCGCAAACAAAGAGCCCGTTATTTTCACTTACGAAACTAACGGGCTCTGTTTATCTTACAATATTTTTTCCATGCCTATTTTTTGTACATGCATCCCTATTTTTTCATAGAAAGCAACGGCATTTTTATTATCCGCCCATACATTAAGCGTTACATTATAACAACCGCATTTTTTTGCAAATCCGATTACGTATTCATACAACGACTTTCCTATACCTTTTCCGCGACAGGTTTCGTCCACGCACAAATCGTCAATATAAAGCGTTTTAATATCGGTATGCGATGCGTTTTCGCCGTTGTTAATGAACACGCAAAACGCATAACCCAACACTTTGCCGTTTTGCGTTGCAACGAATATGGGTTTAGTTTCGTCTTTAAGAATTTGCCTTAACTGTTCGTCGGTATATTTTTTTACCCCCGATACAAATAAGTCGGGACGTGCGTCGCTGTGTACTTTGTGTACCTGAAAAAGCAAGCAGTCAATTCTTTCCATATCAGACAGTTTTGCTCTGCGTATTTCAATTTCATTATTCTGCATTGAAATCAAGTCCTCGCTAAATTATTGTTTATCGCACAGTCATGAAACGCAAAAAACAAGCGGGCATACGCAACGCCCGCTTGTTAAAACTTAAAAATGTCAGCTCAGAATGGCGCCGGAAAGAAGGCAGAAGAGCATGAGCGATGCGGCGTCGACGATGGTCGTGATAAAGGGGCTTGCGACTGCCGCGGGGTCGAGCTTGCACTTCTTGACGAGAAGGGGAAGCAAGCAACCCACGAGTTTTGCGAGAATGACCGTGCAGAACAGCGCGAGCGCAACGACGGCGCAGGCGCCCACCGTATAGCCGTCAAATCCGAAAAGCAGTCTGTCGATGAGGAGAAGCTTTCCGAAGCACGCGACGGCGAGCGTTGCCGCCAAAAGAATCGCGACGCGGATTTCCTTCCATACCACTTTGAGCGTATCTTTGGTTGACACCTCACCCAAGGCAAGAGAGCGGATGATCGTGACGGACGCTTGCGAGCCCGAGTTGCCGCCCGTGTCCATGAGCATGGGCACGCATGCGAGCATTGCCGTGCTGAGCATACTTTCAAAATTGTTTAAGATAAGTCCCGTAAAGGTTGCGCTGACAAGCAGGATCAGAAGCCAAGGGACGCGGTGCCGCCAAATGGAAAACACGCTCGTCTTTAAGTACGGTTTGGTTTCAGGCAAAATTGCCGCCATGCGCGCGATATCCTCGGTGTTCTCTTCCTGCAAGACGTCGATAGCGTCGTCGATCGTGACGATACCCACAAGCCGCCGCTCGTTGTCGGTGATGGGGATGGCAAGAAAGCCGTAGTCGGAGATCTTTCGCGCAACGTCCTCTCTGTCGTCAAGGGTGTTAGAATAGATCACCTTGTCTTCCATGATGTCGGAAATGATCGCGTCCTTTTGGGCGAGCAGCAGGTCCTTCGCGGTCACGAGCCCCACAAGCCGCCGTTCCTTGTCGGTGACGTAGCAGGTGTAGATCGTTTCCTTGTCGATCGCCGTGCTGCGGATGCGGTCGAACGCCGCCTCCACCGTCATTTCGGGCGTAAAGGACACGAACTCGATCGTCATGATACTCCCCGCGCTGTTCTTGGGGTATTGCAAAAGTTCGTTGATATACGAGCGCGTTTCGTTGTCGCTCTGCGCAAGCAGTCGCCGCACGACGTTCGCGGGCATTTCTTCGATAAGGTCGACCGTATCGTCGAGGAACAGTTCGTCCATGACGTCCTTGATCTCTCGGTCGGTCAGCTTCTTTAAGAGCGCTTCCTGCGTGTCGCGGTCGATTTCGACGAACATTTCCGCCGCCAAGTCTTTGGGAAGGATGCGGAACAGAACGGGCATATCCTCTTCTTTCGCGCTCTCGAACACGTCGGCGAGGTTGATCTCGTTCATGGACGCGAGCAACGGTTTTAAGACGGCGAACTTCTTTTCTTCGAGAAGGTGCAGAATTTCGTCCTTTTCGGCAATACGGCTGGCGACGTCTTCGGGCAAGTCTTCGATAATATCCGCCGTGTCTTCAACCGACACGTCGTCCATGACGTCCTTTAACTCGTCGTCGTGCAGACCCTCTACGATCTTCTGTTGCAACGACGTATCGAGCAACACGAGAACATCCGCCATCACGCCGCTTTCCAGCGCACGGCAGAAGGGCAGCAAGTCGTCGTCACCTAAGGTAGCGAGGACCTCGGCAATGAACGCCGGCTCTTCTTTCCTGAGAAGCTCGGCGGCTTCGTCGAATTTTTTGTCGGCAAGATACGTTTTCAGTTCTTCTTCCATATCTCTACCTCCACCGTTTTTGTTTTTCCTTACACTTTCAGTATATAAAGATTTGCGAAAAATGTCAATCGAATCGCCTTTGCGGTTTTCTCAATCCACGACCGTTACGGGATTGCCCGTGCGTTTCAAAGGTTCGCGGCAAGGAAGCCCGTCTTTCGATTTCGGATACCCCACGCTTAATCCACCGCAGACGATTTCATCCTCTTCGAGTCCGAGGGTTTGCAGGTAAGCGACGACGCGTCCGTTCCGATTAAGCCATTTGAGTTGGTTGATCCAGCAACTCCCCAAGTCCAGCGCGTTTGCCGCGAGCATCATGTTTTCCAGCGCGCAAGCGCAGTCGGCAATGTTGTTGCCATAGTTCGCCTTATTCGCCGTGACGATCAGCACGGGCGCGTTGTAGTGGAACACGTAATGCCCTTTTTTCGACGCGGTGATGGACGCGACGAGCGAGCGGTACATGCCCTCCTCTACGTTCATTTCAGCAAATTCCCGCGCAACAATCTCCGCAAGCTCGGCAAGAATCTTCTCGGAGCGGATCACGATAAAGTGCGTCGTTTGGCTGTTGCCCCCGCTCGGTGCGAAGCGACCCGCCTCGATTATTGCGTCCAGCTTTTCGCTTTCGATTTCTTTCTTTTCGAAAACCCGCGTGCTTCTGCGCGTTCTGACGGCTTCAAAAATGTCCATGCGTTTCTCCCAAAATTACGAGAGAAGTTTGACGAGCAGGCTTGCGAGCGAGGCGCTGTCCTCGATTGGCAAGTTTTCGTTCAGACACGCGGCGCTGTACAAGGCGAACGCATGGTCTTTGAGCGTCTCGTCGTCGGGCGAAAGCGCAAGCGTCTTTTGCACGGCGGCGTGCGCAGGGTTGAGTTCGAGCACGCGGTCGGCAAGCACCCCTGTGTTCCCCGGCATGGCGCGAAGCACCTTTTCCATTTCAAGCGAAATTTCGCTGTCGCTCGTAAGGCAGACGGCGGCGCTCTTCAAGCGTGCGGTCAAACGCACGTCTTTTACTTTGCCGCTTAAAAGTTCTTTGATTTTTTTAAGAACGGTGTCCGAATCCTTCGTCTTTTGTTCCAGATCGGCTTTCTCTTCGTCGGTGAGCGCGGCGGCGTCTTTACCTGCCACGGATACGAATTTTTTGCCGTCGTAGTTCTCGATGAGTTTGATCACGAACTCGTCGATGCCGTCTTGCAAGTACAGAATTTCGTACCCTTTTTCGGCAAAGTGCTCGACCTGCGGCAACGCCTTGATCGCGTCCGCATTCGGGCCTACCGCGTAGTAGATGGCGTCCTGCCCTTCTTTCAAGCGCGAAACGTATTCGGCAAACGTAACGTATTTGTTTTCGCTCGACTTAAAAAGCAAGAGGTCTTTGAGCTCGTCCTTCTTTTCGCCGAAATTATCGTACGCGCCCATTTTGAGTGCGTTCCCGAACTCGTCGAAGAATTTCTCATACCCCTCGCGGTCGTTTTTGAGCCACTTGCTAAGCTCGCCACGCAGCTTCTTTTCAAGCGATACGGCGATCGCGCGCATCTGGCGGTCCTTTTGCAAAAGCTCGCGCGAAATGTTCAGACTGATATCGGGCGAGTCCACAAGACCTTTCATAAACCCTAAATAGTCGGGTAAAAGGTCGGCGCACTTTTCCATGATAAGGACGCCGCCGCTGTAAAGCTGCAAACCCTTTTTGTAGTCGCGCGAATAAAAATCGTAGGGCGCTTTCTGCGGCACGAACACGAGCATGGAATAGTTGATATTGCCCTCGACCTGCGCCACGAACGTGTTCGCGGGTTCTTGGTAGTCAAAGAACTTTTCGCGGTAAAAGCGGTCGTAGTCTTCCTTTTGCACTTCCGATTTGCGTTTACGCCACAAGGGGACCATGGAGTTGACCGTTTCGTCCTTGATCTTTATGGGATAGCGGATATAGTCGGAATACTTCTTGACTAAGCGCTTCAATGCGTTTTCGTCGGTGAATTGCCCATAGGAGCAGTCTTCGTCGTCTTCCTTTAAGTGCAGGGTGATCGACGTCCCCGTTTCGCCGCTGTCACAAGGCGATATCGTATAGCCATCCGCGCCCGTGCTCTCCCATTTGTACGCTTGTTCTTCGCCCGCTTTGCGGCTTACGACCGTCACTTTATCCGCCACCATGAACGACGAATAGAACCCGACGCCGAACTGCCCGATCAGGCTTTCGTCCGTCTTGTTCGCCGCCTTGAACTCGCTCGTGCCCGATTTTGCGATCGTGCCGAGATTGGTTTCCATTTCGCTTTGCGTCATGCCGCAACCATTGTCGGTGATCGTCAGCGTGCGCGCCGCCGCGTCGGGCGTCAGTTCGATTTTAAAATCCGCCGAAAGCGACGTATCGGTCAGGCTCATGTAGTGCCGCTTGTCGATCGCGTCGCTTGCATTACTGATGAGCTCGCGAAGAAAAATTTCGCGATTCGTATAGATGGAATTGATCATCAGATCGAGAAGCTTTTTCGATTCCGCTTTGAATTGTTTCTTTGCCATGATATGACTCCTCACTTATTGCTTTTCTTTTTTCTGCTTAATGCTTTGTATAATTTGCTCCGCCGTCGCTTGTCCGCGCGAGAGGTCGAACAGTAACGAAACGTAGCTTTGGATCATCGAATACGCACCCGACACGATCGCCGCCCCGTACTCTTCCGTCAGTCCGCTCAGCCCGCTTAAGTACTCGCTGTTTTCAAACGAGCAAATGCCCTCTTGCGGGTAATAGCAAAATTTCCCCATGGGCAGCACGTCGTTAATCCCGTTCAGCGCTTTCGCAAAGCCGAGACAATCTTCTTCGTTTACCGTAAAAGGCAGTTCGCAGTAGACGTCCACACGCTCGTTCGCTTCGCTGACGGAAATCATGAGTGTGACGGGGAACTCTTCGCCTTTGATCGTCGTGAAAACGACGTTCTTCCCTTGCGGCACTTCGTATTTGAGATTCGCCGCGCGCATAAAGTCGCAAATCGCTTTAAACGCTTCGAATGCTCGCTCGATACTGCTCATTGCGCTTCCTCCCCGTCCGCCTCGGCCGACTCGGCGGTGATATCGCTTGCCGACAGCGTACCGTCGATAACCGCCGCGAACTGCCCGCAGAACTGCTTGACCACCGTAAATACGGAAACGATCACGCGCTCGGCATATTCGCGTTCAAACGCGCCTACGCCCGCAATCGTTTCGTTGGATTCGAAGCTGATATGCCCGTTTTCGGTATCGAGAACAAACGAGCCGATCGCCACGAGCTGATTGGCATGCAGAACGGCGAGCAATAATTCGTCTTCCGTTTCTTTTCTGCTCTTTAAGGGCAGAAGGCTACCGATATAAATGCGCTCGGCCTCCGTTTCGAACACGAAAACCGCGTCCAAGGGGCGGTCGTCGCCCATAAAGCCCAAAAGCAGACGCTTGTCCTCGCCCTCTTTCGTTTCCGCTTTGTATTTGAGCCCTTCGCCGTCCATGTAGTCGCAAAAACAGCGAAACGCCGCGTCTATCCGTTCATGCTTGTCCATTTTCTTTTCCTCGGGTCCGCCCCCATGCGAGCGCACCGCTCTATGCCTTACGCGTTTGCGGCAAACTGCGAATTATACAGATCGGCGTAGAAGCCTTTTTGCGCAAGCAGCGTTTCGTGGTTGCCGCTCTCGATGACGTCGCCGTCTTTCATGACCAAAATCAGATCAGCGTTCTTAATCGTGGAAAGACGGTGCGCGATCACGAAGCTCGTTCTGCCCTTCGTCAGCCGATCCATCGCTTCCTGAATGAGCACTTCGGTACGCGTATCGACCGAGCTCGTCGCTTCGTCCAAAATGAGCATGGGCGCGTCTTCCACCATCGCGCGAGCGATCGTGATGAGCTGCTTTTGCCCCGCCGAAATGGACGTCTTATCGTTGAGCACCGTATCGTAACCGTTGGGAAGCGTGCGGATAAAGTGATCGAGTCCCGCCGCCTTTGCCGCCGCCGCGACCTTTTCGTCGGACGCATCCTTTTTGCTGTATACGATATTGTCGCGCACGCTGCCCTCGAACAGCCAGGTATCTTGCAACACCATGCCGAAGAGGTCGTGAATGTTTTCGCGCGTCAGATCCTTGATGTCCACCCCGTCGATCGTGATACTGCCGCTGTTGGTTTCGTAGAACCGCATCAGAAGATTGACCATCGTGGTCTTGCCTGCGCCCGTCGGTCCTACGATCGCCACCTTTTGTCCCGGCTTTACCTCTGCCGAAAAGTTGTGGATGATCGTTTTGTCGGGATTGTAGCCGAACTGCACGTTATTGAAGCACACCTCGCCCTTGACGCTTTCCAAGGTCGTCGTCGGCCGGTCGGGCGTCAGTTCCTCTTCGTCTAAGAACTCGAACACGCGCTCGCTCGCCGCCGCCGCACTCTGCATGCTCGTCGCCGCCTGCGCGATCTGCGAAAGCGGGTTGGTAAAGAGGCGTACGTAGATCATGAACGACGCCATGACGCCGATGCCCGCGTGCCCCGTGATAATGAGCGCACCGCCCACGACGCACACCGCCACGAAACCTAAGTTGCCCATAAAGTTCATGATGGGCATCATAAGTCCCGACAAAAACTGCGATTTCCACGCACTCGTATAGAGCTTGTTGTTGATTCCGTTAAAGGTTTGTTTTACCTGCTTTTCCGCGCCGAACACCTTGATGACGTTGTGCCCCGAATACGTTTCTTCCACGTGTCCGTTGACCGCGCCCAAAGATACCTGTTGCGCAAAAAAGTGCTTTTGCGATTTTGCCATGATGATGATCATGAACACGAAGCCCAAAAGCGCCGTCCCGATAACCGTCGCCGCCAAGATCGCATTGATGGAGAACATCATGACGACCACGCCCACGAGTAGCGCCACGTTGGATACGAGCGTTACGGTGCTGTTTCCCAGCGACTGCCCGATCGTGTCGACGTCGTTCGTGACGCGGCTTAAGATATCGCCGAACGAATTGCCGTCGAAATAGCGGAGCGGCAAACGGTTGATTTTTTTGGAAATATCGCCGCGCAGCGACTTCGTCAGCTTTTGCGTGACGGTCGTCATGATAAAGCCTTGCACGTATTGGAATACCGCGCTCAGCCCGTAGATGATGACCAGGAATATGCAAATCGGGAAAATCTTGTCTTTATACGGCATTTCGCCGATGATACCCTGTTGAATGTATTCGGCAACGTCGCCCAACTTATCCGGTCCGATAATGGCAAACACGGTAGACGCGATCGCGAGCACGAGCGCAACGATGATCGCGGGTAAGAACCGTTTGCAGTATTTTAAAAGTTTAACGAGAGCGGCGCGCATGTTCTTTGCTTTGCCGCCCACCATTGGTCCTCTCATAGGGGGCATATCACAGTTCCTCCTTGCTAAGTTGCGAATAGGCGATCTGACGGTACACCTCGCAGGACTCCATCAGCTCTTTGTGCGTACCCGCGCCCACGACCTTGCCTTCGTCGAGCACGAGGATCTGGTCGGCGTCGAGCACCGTGCCGATACGCTGCGCCACGATCAGGCGCGTCGCATCCCCCGTTTGCTCTTTGAGCGCATCGCGAAGCAGTCGATCGGTTTTATAGTCGAGCGCCGAAAAACTGTCGTCGAAGATAAAGATTTCGGGGTCGCGCACCACCGCGCGCGCGATCGAAAGGCGTTGCTTCTGCCCGCCCGATACGTTCGTGCCGCCCTGCGCAATGGGCGCATGGTACTGCCCTTCCATTTTCTCTACGAAGTCCGTACTCTGCGCAATGGCGACCGCGCGCTTGACGTCCTCTTCGGTACGGTTTTCCGCACCGTCACCGTAGTTGACGTTGGACTCAACGTTGCCCGTAAACAGCACGGCGCGCTGCGGAACGTAGCCGAGCTTGGCGTGGAGCGCATCGAGCGAATAGTCTTTGACGTTCACGCCGTCTACGAGCACTTCGCCTTTCGTAACGTCGTAGAAGCGCGGCACGAGGTTGATGAGCGTGGACTTACCGCTACCCGTCGAGCCGATAAAGGCGATCGTGTCGCCCTTCTTTGCTTTGAACGAAATATCTTTGAGGACGTATTCCTCGGCATCGGGATACTTAAAGCAGACGCCGCGGAATTCCACTTCGCCCTTTCTTTCTTCGTCGGGCACAACAGGCGTCGCGGGATCGACGATCGAGGGCGGAAGGTCGAGCACTTCGTTGATGCGGCGTGCCGAAACGAGCGCACGCGGCAGCATGACGAAAATCATCGTCAGCATCATGAACGACATAACGACCTGCATGCCGTAGCTCATAAAAGACATCATATCCCCGAAAAGACCGAGCCTATCCATGATCGACGCGTTTTTAATGAGCACCGCGCCCACCCAATAGATGGAAAGACTCATGCCGTTGATAATGACCATCATCAAGGGACCCATGAGCGCCATAACGCGCATGGCAAAAAGGTTGTTGCTCGTAAGCGCTTCGTTCGCGCCCTCGAACTTGTTTTCCTGATAGCGTTCGGCGTTGTACGCACGCACCACGCGCACGCCCGTCAGATTCTCGCGCATCACGCGGTTGATGTCGTCGGTCAGCGCCTGAATGCGTTTGAACTTCGGTACGGCAAAGAGCACGACGATGAGCACCATCAGCACCAATATGCCGACCGCCGCCGCAACGACGAGCGACCACTGCCAACTGCGGGAAAGAATTTTCACGACAGCCCATACTGCCATAATGGGCGCTTTGATCGCCGCTTGCAAGCCCATAACGAGCACCGTCTGCACTTGCGTGATGTCGTTCGTCGAGCGCGTGATAAGGCTCGCCGTGGAAAACTTGTTGATCTCCGCCATCGAAAAGCTTTCTACTTTGTTAAAGAGCACTTCTCTCAGGCGCATGGCAAACGACGCGCTGATCTTTGCCACGAAAAAGTGCACCACGATGACGCTCGCCATACTGCCGAGGGCGCACGCAATCATTTTGCCGCCCGCCGTAAGGATCTGCTTCATCGTGCCGATCTGCGGCGGCGATACAAGTCTGGTGATCTCGTTCGTATAGTCGGGGATCGTCAATTCCAACCATACCTGCAACACGATCAGCCCTACGCAACACAAGGCGTAGACCCAATCCCGTTTGCGAAGATACTTAAAAAGTCTGAACATAGGGTTCTCCCTTTTTCATATTTGCTTCCCTGCTCTCTTCTGCGCGTTGCAATAGCATACGCCAACCCACAAACGCTTTTCTCAAAAGTGTATACGAAGGGCATTGTACCACTTTTTGCCTGCTTTGTCAATTAAATCCGACGCCACGCAAAGCTTGCGCCACGGTAACCATATGTAGTACAAATCAACCGCCCCCGTACGTTAAAAGAGGAAAAGCACGTTTTCCCCGTATAATAGTATGCCGAGCAACAGACAATAGCGACAAAAGGAGGTGCAACATCAGTGCTGAAATTATTTGCGGGTGAAATCGCACCCAAAACGGGCACGTATACCGTCATCGGGCAGAACGGCCGCGTCGTCGCATCCGTCTACGTAAAAGAGGGCAGCAAAATGCCGCCCACCCAAAGCGCCGACTGCCACTTTGAAATAGAGGAGTAGTGCTTTTTCAGTTTAATTTGTCATTTCGAGCGAGCAACGAGAGTCGAGAAATCTCTAAAAGAGACCTCTCCGCGCGCACTTCGCGCTTGGTCGAGGTGACAGAATCGCCGCGTCCTTAGCCGAGCCCGTAGGGCGAACGCCACGAGCAAGCCGTTGATTCCAGAAGACGCGGGTAGCCTATCCTCTTCCGTCATCCCGACCGTAGTGGAGGGATCTAGCGAGCAAGGCGAGCGTAGTGCTTCTCGCTTTCCCCGCAAAGGAAACGGTTATAGTACAATCAACAAAAAAAACACAAGCCATGCAACACCCGCATGGCTCGTTTTCTAAGTTTACTTACGCTACGCTGGATTCCTCGACTAAGCTCGGATGCCGGAAGGACAGAAACGGCTCACACCGCCGTAATCAAAGCTCTTGAAGGCTATTATATTCTCTGCAGCTATTTGTCTGTATTACTGTGCCGCATGGGATTATTGCATTTTCGTATTATCAGATCTCTCAAACTACTTGTGCCGGCACACAAATTGAATAAAAGAAAATTGCCTTTTGTCGTTTTTACTTTCAGATTGCCCTTTACGGTATAATCGACTATATCGCTGTAATAATATTCTTTCGGTTTGCAAAACACTTTCTTTACAACAATTTTTTCGTCGTCATACGTTGCTTGTGTACACATTAAACAAAGCATAGTATCATCAAAAATCAACATCGCCCACCAAATGATAAGAATAACTATATAGCTAAATCCAATATATTTGGTAATCAACTTAGGCAAAGCGACTATCAAAATCCCCGTCAGATTCACAATTATGCAAGCAACCAAAAAGAACATGTAAAAGTTTTTGTCTAATTTAACGTAGTTTTTGGATTTTGCTTCCTGCTCATTTTCCATTTCCCATTTTTCCCATTTGGGCATTTTCGAGCGAATGATCACATTGATAAGCAACGGTACAAAAAACGAAAGTATACCGCCCGTAATGATTCTTAAAGCTATTTCCATGATCCCCCCCTAATTAACTATATCTACATCAATTTTAACATAAAACAGCCCCTTTGGCAAATGCTTCCTGCCATTTTAGATTTCTCCGCTTCGCTCGCGTCGACCGAAACGGCAGAGGGTGCATTGATTTTTTAAGGCTTAGTCATGCTCTCCCGTTCCGTCATTTCGAGAGAAGCGCCGCCTGCGGCGCGGCGAGAAATCCAGCGAGCATAGCGAAGCATATATTAACTTTAAATTTCGGCTAACGCCTGGATTCCTCGACTTCGCTCGGAATGACGAAAGGGACGGGGATAGCTCATGCTATCATAATCAAAGTGCTTGCTATGCAAACAACTGACACAAATCTACACCCATATATTTCGATATTTTCCATACTGCCGTCAGCATAACGTTCTCGCCGCGCATGATACGATAAAGCTGCGACAGCCCGATTTTGCACTGCTTGCAAAATTCTTTTTGGGTCAAACGGTTTGCGGTTATGTACTCCGTTATTAGATTTGTATTTATCAGCTTGTCCATTTTTTGCTCCTTTGTTTACGCTTTACTACGGCTATCAGCCGTAGTATATTATATATGGCTATGAGCCGTATGTCAAGCTAAAAACGGCTGTCAGCCGTATAATATTTATATGAATATATTTAAAGATCGCCTAAAAGAAGCATTAGAAGAAAACAATTTAACGCAAGTCACACTTGCGCAAAAAATCTTTATGTCACAAGCCGTGGTCAATAATTATTGCACGGGCAAAAGAGAGCCGTCCTTAGATGTGCTGATTTCGATTTGCAAAGTACTGAATGTCAGCGCAGACTTTTTATTAGGCTTAACAGATTAAAAAGTAGCGATAGAGTATACCGCTACTTTTTAACTTGTAAATTATTTACAGCTAACACCTAGATTTCTCGACTTCGCTATGCTCCGCTCGAAATGACAGAGAAGCGCGGACAGCTACGCCTATTATTCCCCGCTTCTGCAAACAGTCCAAGCAGTCAAAGCGGCAGTCTTATCACCCCGCTCAGCCGAGCGAACGCCACGAGCAAGCCGTTGATTCCAGAAGGCACAGACAAGTCTATCCCCTTCCGTCATCCCGACCGTAGTGGAGGGATCTAGCGAGCAAGGCGAGCGTAGTCCTTCTCGTCTTTTCCACAAAGGGAACGGTTATAGCGAATCAACATTACAAAGACAAGCCGCACGTTTATCATGCGGCTTTCGTTTTTTAGTCTACTACGCTTCGCTGGATTCCTCGGCGCGCCTACGGCGCTGTTCTCGGAATGACGGAGAAAAGGGAACAAACCTTGCTTTCATTATCAAAACCCTCTCTCAAAGTAGTTAACTTTGCGTATCTCTCTACCTTGCGCGGTTTAGAGCCGAGCAAGACAAGGCGCGCGAGGAAAACCCAAGAGAGTTTACTTTTTGTAAATGACCGAGGGTTGCCGCAGCCGAGGCGAAGTATGGCGACGGCTATAAGCCGCGCAAGCACCACAAAAAAACCGTCGGGCAATACCCAACGGTCTTCTTTGTTTCGTAATAATGGAATAAGGAATTTTCCTTATTTAATGATTTTAGCTACAACGCCCGAACCAACCGTACGGCCGCCTTCGCGGATAGCGAAGCGCAAACCTTGCTCAGCAGCGATGGGCGCGATGAGCTTAACGGTGATGGAAACGTTATCGCCGGGCATAACCATTTCAACGCCCTGGGGAAGTTCGATCGTACCGGTAACGTCGGTGGTACGGAAGTAGAACTGCGGACGGTAACCGTTGAAGAACGGGGTATGACGGCCGCCCTCTTCCTTTTTAAGGACGTAAATCTCGGCGGTGAACTCGGTGTGCGGGGTAATCGTGCCGGGTTTTGCGATAACTTGGCCGCGCTCGATGTCTTTACGGTCGATACCGCGGAGAAGGATACCTGCGTTGTCGCCCGCTTGCGCGAAGTCAAGGCTCTTACGGAACATTTCGATACCCGTTACAACGCTGGACTTCGTAGCTTTGATACCTACGATTTCTACGGGATCCTGGATCTTGATTTGGCCACGTTCTACTCTACCCGTAGCAACGGTACCACGACCGGTGATCGTGAATACGTCTTCGACAGGCATAAGGAAGGGCTTATCGGTGTCGCGGACGGGCGAAGGGATTTCGCTGTCTACAACGTCCATAAGGTCGTAGATGGGTTTAAGTGCGGGATCGCTGGTGTTGCCGGCCATCGCAGCTTCGAGCGCTTTCACGGCGCTGCCGCGGATGATCTTCGTACCTTCGAAGCCGTAGCTTTCCAAAAGTTCGGTAACTTCCATCTCTACGAGATCGAGAAGTTCTTCGTCGTCCACAAGGTCGGTTTTGTTAAGGAAAACAACGATCTTGGGCACGCCTACTTGGCGGGCAAGCAGGATGTGCTCACGCGTCTGAGGCATGGGGCCGTCGGTCGCCGCAACAACGAGGATCGCGCCGTCCATCTGCGCAGCGCCGGTGATCATGTTCTTTACGTAGTCGGCGTGGCCCGGGCAGTCAACGTGCGCGTAGTGACGCTTTTCGGTCTGGTACTCTACGTGCGCGGTGTTAATCGTAATACCACGCGCCTTTTCCTCGGGCGCGGAGTCGATTTCATCGTATTTTTTCTTTTCAGCAAGACCTTTCGCAGCAAGCGCCATGGTGATGGCGGCGGTCAAGGTGGTTTTACCGTGGTCAACGTGGCCAATCGTACCAATGTTGACGTGCGGCTTGCTTCTGTCAAACTTCGCTTTTGCCATTTTGAATATTCCTCCAAAAATCTCTTTTTTTATTTTTTGTTTTTATTTTTTGTTTTTGCGGTTTTCGTTCAAACGATTCCGCTTAGAGTATTATAACC
>JAIEBL010000302.1 GCA_029069015.1 Clostridiales bacterium | reverse complement strand
GAAGAAGTGTCCGCCGACGCCGACGCCCTCGCCCCAAACCAATCGGCGCATAACGTAGAACGCGCCGCTCAATCCGATACCCGCGATGACGATGAGCGGAATCAGCACGAGGTAGGTTTGCAAGTCGTAGCTAAACGCCCGCGCCTCGCCGAGTGCCGTTACGTCGCCCGCGATGGGATACCCTATACCGATATTCCCCGAATAGGGCAAAAGACTTGAATCGGTTTGCTTGATCATCATCATGATGATCACCCACGCAATGGCGGGCAAGCAGAACAACAGCGTTAAAAGATTGATTTTAACGAGCGCGCCGAAACGACCGAAAAACACGTCTTTGAAAAGCCCGAAACGCGTCCCCGGCAGTCTGTCCGGCGTATAGTCGGGCAAATTGTCTTTGCCCATCGTCAGCCTGTATATGAGTCCTTTTTTCTGTGCCATACTTACTCCTTTTAAGGGGTCAGTCCTTTGATGAATACATCAGTTTTTCGTAGAGCTCCGCGCCCGTCAGGAGCGCTTTTTCGTCGAACCCGAACGTATCGCTGTGTAGCGGCGAGGTATGCTTCTCGTCGCGACACCCCAGCCAGACGATTGCCCCTTTGATCTTTTGCAGATAGAATGCAAAATCCTCGCCAGTAAACCGCGGCTCGGCGGTTTGCACGTTGCAAAGGTGCAGCACGTTTCGCACGCACTGCGGATTGTTGACGAGCGGCGGATAGACGGAATGCACCGTCACGCGGTGTTCCGTTCCGAAGAGCCCGTCGGCCTCGATTGCCATATGCTCTAAGCGCATCATGAGCTTGTCCACGTCCGAAGTATCGAAATAACGGAGCGTGCAATGCGCTGTCGCAGACGCCGCCACGGCAGAGCGGACCGTGCCGCCTTCCAGCTTTCCGATATGAAAGAGCGTGTTGTTCGCGCAATCGGCGTTCACGCCTTGCGCCTGTTCATAGAAACGCACCGCCGCCGCGAGCGCGTCGTGCCCGTCGGCTTTGCTTGCGCAGTGGCTGCTCTTTCCCGCAAACGACACGTCGAACGCGACGTCGCCCGCAAAGAGCGCACCGTCCCCCGTCGCGAGTTGCCCTAGCGGAAGTTCGGGGCAAAGGTGCAACGCGTAGATTTCGTCCACGTCCTCGATCGCGCCGCCCTCGATCATTTTTTCCGCGCCGCCCGTGCCGCCCTCTTCGCCGAACTGAAAGATAAAGCGAACCGTTTGCTCCGGCTTTTCTTTTGCCGCCATTTGCGCTGCCGACAGAAGCATTGCCATGTGTCCGTCGTGCCCGCAAGCGTGCATGTAGTTTCCGTCGGCTTTAAAAGGGCAATCCTTCTCGACGATGGGCAGCGCGTCCATATCGGCACGAAGCGCAATCTTTTTGTCAGTTCGCTTGCCTTTCGCTTCGCACGTGAGTCCCGTGTGAATGCGCCTAGGTCTATACCCCATCTCTTTGAGCCTTGCGAAAATAAAGTCGCTCGTACGCTCTTCTTTTTCGCTCGGCTCGGCGAGTTTGTGGAGTGCGCGCCGCACCTGGGTTAAGTAGTCGAGATTTGCCATAGTAAAATTATAAACCATTTCGGGCAATTTTTCAATCAAAACGGCGTACAAAATTTTTTAATTTGCCTCTATGACGGTATTTATCCGCACAAAACACGAACGCACCACGCATTTGTCGCATATAACACACAAAGAAGCGCATGAAAACGTATAGCGTTGCCGTAGTCGGCGCTACCGGAATGGTAGGCAGAAAAATGATACAGGTGCTCGAAGAGCAGAACGTCCCCGTCGGCGATCTGCGCTTATTTGCTTCGGCGCGCTCGAAGGGGCAAACCCTGTATTTTCGCGGTGAGCCGCACTATGTTCACGAACTGACGGAAGGCGCCGTTCGTAAGTGCAAGGCGGACTTTGCGCTTTTTTCGGCGGGCGCGGCGGTCAGTGAGATGTATGCTCCGCTCTTTGCCTCGCTCGATACGGTGGTCATCGACAATTCGAGCAGGTGGCGCACCGACCAAAGCGTGCCGCTCGTCGTGCCTGAGGTCAATGCAAGCGACCTCGCAAAGCACAAAGGGATCATCGCAAACCCCAACTGCTCCACCATTGCCGCAGTCGTTGCGCTCGCCCCCTTGCACCGCGCATACGGCATCAAGCGCATCGTGTATTCCACCTATCAGGCGGTATCGGGTGCGGGCAGGCGCGGCTACGACGATCTGCAAAACGGCATAAACGGCGAGCCGCCCAAGAAGTTTCCCCTGCCCGTTTTCGGCAACGTGTTGCCGCATATCGACGCCTTTTTGCCGAACGGCTACACGAAAGAGGAAGAAAAGATGATGTTCGAGACGCGCAAGATTTTGGGCGAACCGGCTTTGCGTATCACCGCCACCACAGTGCGCGTTCCCGTATTTTACGGGCACAGTGAAAGCATCAACGTAGAATTTTCTACGTCCGTGACGGCGGAGAGCGTGCGCAAAACGCTGCAAAAAGCCGAAGGCGTCGTCGTCATGGACGACGTAGAGCACGGCGTCTACCCCACGCCGCGCGAGCTTGCCGACCGCGACGAAGTGTTCGTGGGCAGAATACGAAAGGACGAGAGCGTGGAGAGCGGCGTCAACCTTTGGGTAGTCGCCGACAATATCCGCAAGGGTGCGGCAACCAACGCGGTACAGATCTTGCAAAAGCTGATCGCGTTATCCTAAAACCATTTGAAGAGGCATCCCATATGCATTTGTTTCAAGGCTGCGGCGCGGCGCTCGTTACGCCCTTTAACGTGGGCGGCGGTATCGATCTCGCCGTTTTCGAAAAGCTCATAAACCATACGCTTGCGGGCGGCGTGCAAGCGCTGTTCGTCTGCGGCACGACGGGCGAGCCCTCTACCCTCACCGAGAGCGAACAGGTGCGCGTAATCACAGCCGCCGTGGAAATCGCAAACAAGCGCGTGCCCGTCTTTGCGGGTTGCGGGAGTAACGACACCGCCGAAACGGTCGCCTTTGCAAAGAAATGCGAAGCGTGCGGAGCAGACGGACTTCTCGCCGTGACGCCCTACTACAACAAATGCACGCAAAACGGCGCGGTGCGACACTACGCCGCGATTTCGGACGCCGTACATATTCCCATCATCGCCTACAACGTGCCCGCGCGCACGGGGTTCTCGCTTGCACCCGAAACGATAGCGCGGCTTGCATCGCTTGAAAACGTGCGCGGAATAAAAGAAGCAAGCGGCGACGTTCGGCAACTGCTTGCCGTTGCCCGCCTGACGCACGACGTAATGGATTTTTACTGCGGCGACGACGCGCTTACCCTACCCGCCATGGCAATGGGCGCGTGCGGCGTTATATCGGTTGCGGCAAACGTGATCCCCCGCCGCATGGTGACGCTCGCCGAACTGTGCCAACAAGGAAAGTACGACGAGGCGGCGAATCTGCAATTCGAGCTTGCGCCCTTTTTGGAAGCATTGTTTTGCGAGGTAAACCCCATCCCCTGCAAAAAGGCGTTAGAGTTCATCGGCATAAGCGCAGGGGCGCCTCGCCTGCCGCTCACCGCGTTAGAACCGCAGCACGCTGAGCAGCTTCAAACCGAAATGGAAAAACTCGGCATTTTCAAAAGGGGGCGCGCATGAACATATTTATCGTAGGTATTTGCGGAAAAATGGGCAGAGCGCTGACGGAACAAGCGCTCGCGCACGGCGTGACCGTTACGGGCGGACTGGACCGAGATTCATCCGCTCTTTATCCCGTCTTTACGCGCGCAGATGACGTAAACGTGCCGTTTGACGTCATTATAGACTTCTCACGCCCTCAAACGCTCCCGAAGGTGTGTGCGCTCGCAGAAGCACGGCGGTGTCCCTGCGTGCTTGCCACGACGGGATACAGCGAAAAAGAGGAAGAGCAAATCGCCGCGCTTTCTAAAAGCGTGCCCGTTTTCAAAAGCGCAAATATGAGCATCGGCGTGCAAGCGCTTGCCTACCTGACCGAAAAAGCCGCGCGCATTTTAAACGGATTCGATATCGAAATCGTCGAGCGCCACCACAATCAGAAAGAGGACGCCCCGTCCGGCACGGCTAAAATGCTTTGTAGCGCAGCGGAAAAAGGTCTTCCCTATGCGCCGAAGTACGCATTCGGTCGAGAAGGCATTGCGCCGCGAGAAAAAAACGAAATCGGCGTACACGCCGTGCGCGGCGGCACGGAAGCGGGCACGCACGAGGTTTGCTTCTACGGTCACGACGAAAGCCTGATCCTCACCCATCGGGCGACGAACCGCACCGTCTTTGCCGACGGCGCGCTCCGCGCTGCCCGCTTTCTTCTTGCGCAAGACGCAGGACTGTACGGCATGCACGACCTTTTAGCCGCTACATTCGGATAATAAAAAACGGGCATAGACACAATGCGTGCCCGCCCGTTTCAACGAAACAAAATATCAATTTTCGAAAGTGGCGTTTACATCTGCAAACCCAAAGCAATCAGAAACACCACGGAAGCGATCGTCAATGCCGCGATCGCAAAGCCCTTGCCTTTGCCGTTACGCTGTTTTGACCGCGCGAGTCCGATACCGCCGAAAATCCAACCGAGTAACGGTATAAAGAAAGAGCAGATAAATCCCGCAATGGCGATACCGTTCCCCTCTTTCCCTTTTGTCGGTTTTTGCCCGTTATCGGACTGCTTTTGGTAGTTTTCGGTCGCTACTCCGCACTTGGGGCAAACAACCGCATTGTCGTCAATTTCCGCACCGCATTTTTTACAAAACATTTTCCGTACTCCTTTTGTTTGATATGTATAGTATAATTCTTACAATTGTAAGAAGTCAAGCGTTTTGTTTACTTTTGTAAGATAATAAATAGTATGAAAGCTTCGTTCGGAGAAATTTTAAAAGAACTGCGCATGGAGAAAGGGTTGGGACAAGAGCAACTCGCAAAGGCAATTGCGGTCAGCAAGGGCATTATCAGCCTATGGGAAAACGGTTTGCGCGAACCCACCATGACCTCACTCATTGCGCTTGCCGATTATTTTAACGTAAGCATCGATTTTTTGGTAGGACGCGCAATCTGAGTAGCGTCCCCTACCCCGGAAGAAAAGCATACGAAAAAGAGGTAACACGCTTTCGTGTTACCTCTTTGTTTTTTGTTGTTCGATTTTACAGACGGATATCGAGAACGGTCACTTTGCCCGCCGTAAGATCCAAGCCCGTTACCGTGCCGCTTTCGTAGTCGATTTTCTCGCTGCCGATCTGCTTGAAGCGTTTTGCGCCCTGCGGCAGTTTCAGATCGATCGTGCAAGCGCGGCGCGATTTGAGTTTCACCGACACCAAGCCCTTGCGCTTATCCCAAACGAGCGAGGTCACTTCTACGCCCGTACGCGTCTGCATGCCGTCGATTTGGCCTTTGAGGAAAGAAGACGGAAGCGCCGGAAGCAAGCGAATCGTTTTGGCATCGGACTGCACGAACATGTCCTGCAATGCGGCGGTCACGCCCATGTTGCTTTCCACGGTGTATTGCGCCCACTTGCCGTTGCCGCCCGCGCCCATGCCGCGCCAGTCGGTCGCCGAGAATACGAGGTTGTTCATTGCCATCGTGCGCGTGAGCGTGCTGATCAGTTCAAGTGCGGTATCGCCGTCACCGAATGCCGCAAAGAGCGAAGCGTAACGGCTCAGACTCATACTCGTGTGGTCGGCGCTCGCCCCCGAGAGCTTCTTTTTGGCGGTGTTGTAGAAAGCTTTATACAGTTCCGACGAGGGCGTAATCTCGCCGCTCTGATACACGGGATAGAACATAGACGTCGAAGCCGAAGCGTAATTGTCCGAGAATGCGGCGTCGAGGTACTCGCGCACCGTGCCGTCCTCGTTCAGACGGTAGTCGGGTATGCGCGTCAGCATATCCTTCCACTTGGGGATATCGCTCTTGTTGATGCCTGCGCGCTCGCTGCCTTCCACGAGGTCGGTAAAGAGTTCTTTTGCGATGGCAAAATCGACGGTGGCGTCGCGTGCGATCTGTAACGTATCGATGCCGCCGTTGGAATAGTTGCCGGGGGTCGTGTCGGGCGAATACGACGGGCAAGCGTCGTACTTGCCTTGCGCGTTCACTTTAAAGAAGTTTTCATAGAAGAGCGCAACCTCTTTCATAAAAGGCAATGCGCGCATTTTCAGGAATTTCGCGTCGTCGGTGTAGAGCGCATAGTCGTAGAACAAATGCGCGATCCAACCCGCAACGCCCGTAAAGTGCAGTACGCCGCTGTCCACCGTGCCGGGAACGCCCGTACCGTGCGCCGTAACGGCGGGAATAAAGATGCCGCGGCAACCGTAAAGACGGGACGCGCTCTTTTTCAGATCGTCGAGCACGCTCTCGTAGTAGGTAAACACGCTGAGAAGCTGATCCGCCAAATTGCCCGAAAGCACGTGCGAATACGTAGTCTGTAAACTACCCGCCGCATTAATCTGACTGTTCGGCGCTTTATAGTCGCCGCACCACAGTCCGTAGGGCGGCAAGGGATGCGAAGCCGAGGACGAACCGCAAATCATAAGATAGCGGCCGTACGCCCAAAGTTTTTCGACGAGTGCGAGACTGACTTCCCCGTCCGTAAATGCTTTTTTGATCAGATCGTCGGTGCAAAGCTCGCGGTTCTCGGCGTCGAGGTCGAGCTCGGCGCTGTTGAACAGCTTATTGTGCAGGGGCGTATGCTCTTTTAAAAGTTTTTCGTAGGTGGACTTGACCGCTTTGAGCGATTCTTTGATTGCCTTCCATTCTTTTTCGCGCTGGCTCTCCACGAAGGGGCGCATGATCACGAGAACACGTTCGGCGCCGCGAATGGTAATGCCGCTCGTTTCTACGATCTGTTCGCCGCCGTAGTGGTTGATAAAGCCCACCGCGCCGAACTCCGCGCCCGAATCGGAACGCGCCGAAAAACACATGAAGAACTTTTCGTATTTAACGTTGACGCCCTCGGGAAGTTTGGATACCGCGTCGGGCGTGCGCACGTTGAAACGGTCGTGCAGATCCAGCGAGAATTTAACGTCGATCGCCTTGCTGCCCGTGCGCGTGATCTCGTATACGAGCATATTTTGCGCGCGCGAAACGAACATAGAGCGGTCGTAACGCGTTGCGCCGTCTTTGAACGAAACGGAAATTTCGCCGTTTTCCATATTGAGCACGCGGCTGTATTCCTTTGCCGCGCGGTCGAGTTTCATATCCACGTGAAAATCGCATACGGGAAGCGGATAGCTGAGCGTGGGACGGTAATTTTTGGTGATCAGGGCGTTCTTTAAAACGTCCTGTGCGCCGATGGCGTCGCCGTCATCCATCTTCTTCCGTACCGAGGGAACTTTATCGGCAACGTCCTGCAACACGCCTACGCCGCCCTGCCACCAGTTGTCGCTGTGGGTGAGCATGATCACTTCGTTGGCGGCGCCGCCCGTGACGGACGCGCCCATAACGCCGTTGCCCGTGGGCAAGGCTTCACGCCAAGTCGAGCCCCACCACCCTGCGGGCAGCGAGAATTTCAGTGCGTTTTTGGGTTTTCGGATAGTTACCATTCCTCTTTACGACCTTTGAATTAGTATTCCATTTATAGTATGCGCATAGTACAATTGCCGTTAAACGCCGCAAATGCTTGCTTTTTCCTGTTTCCTTACGGCACGGCTTAAGTTTAAAAACACAAGTATTATAGCATAGGAAAGCGCTTTTTGTCTAGTGTAAACCTTATAATAAAAGGGCAAAATTACCTTTTTTTTGGTAATTTTACCCTTTTTCATGCTGTTTTTTCGGTTTACCTATACCGTTTTGGTGACTTTGATCACGATACCGCTCCGAAGCGCCGGTCCGACGTCCTTATTCGAAAGGTAGTAATCGTACATTTTTTTCCAGTCTTCGCCCACGCTTTCGAGGTTCGTCACGTTGTAGACGTGCTGCGTAAATTCGATTTCGCAGGACGCGTCGATCTCCATGGTGAACGCTTCGTAGCCGTACGGCAACGTAAAGGTGATCGTGTCCTGATTTAAGAACGTATACTCTTCGCTCTTGCGCCCCGTGTCCTCATCATCGTCGGGATTAAAGGTAACACTCGTAACACCCGACGCGTTTTTCAGCGTAACGGTGGTTTGCGAGTGCGCCGCATCGAAGGGCGTGAAGGACACGATATCGCCGCTCTTTTCGAAGTCGGGTGCTTGCGGAATAATATCCTCTACCCTGCCCGCATATTCTTTCTGATACGCGCGCGCGTCGCCGTTCCAATGCATATCGTTAATGGCGTAGCGGATGTAGTTATACGCCGCCTGGTCGTAAACCGCAACGTTCGCCGTTGCCGCCGACGAGCCGTTCTTTTCGTAGACGAACAGCAGTGCATCGTCGTAGATCGAATCGGCGTAGGATACGCGCGCCACCGCCGACGTACTGAACGTGGCGTTAAAGGCGCAGAACAGAATGATCATAAACGATGACAGGATCGCAACGGCGGATACACCGATACGGTTGAGGTAGTTCCAAGGCGTCTTTTCCTTGATGACCTTCTTGCTCGTCACGGTGGTGAACTTGCCTTTCTTGGCGCGGTCCTCCACCTGCTCGGTCACTTCGCGCTCCACGCGGATCGTGCGGGGCGGAAGCTTTTTAAACACGCGGTCGATGACGGGTTTGAGGTAATCGGCGTACGGCGCGATAAAGCCCGCAAGCCCGATAAACACCGCCAAAATCAAAACGATCGTCACGGCAGAGAACAGCGTTTGCGCCGCGTAGATCACAGGCATGATAAGCGGCAACGCGATCACAATCGGCCAGACGTACAGGAAGAGCCGTTCGATATCGGTGTTAAAACGCGCTTTGAATTTGGCCTTGAAGATGACCGTAAGAAGAAGCACCGTGAGCGCAAAAAGCGCGACACAGGTGAACGGATAACTCAGCTTTGGAAGCGCGAACGAAAGGACGATCGCCGCAAGCCCCCACACGAGCGCATTGCCGCGCACGACGTCCGTCGCCTTTACGCCGAACGTACGCTTCAATACGATATAGAAGAATATCGCAAGCGCCGTCGCAAGCGCCACCGCCGAAAGGAGCATCCCCGTGCCTGCGTACCGCACCGAGGATATACCGTGGAACGGTACGGAGCCGAAGCCCGAAAGAAGGAGCGCAAACAGGTAGTAGAACGCAAGCAACGAAAGCGAGGTCGCCGCCAGCGTCAGGAGCTGCACCGCCGCGCCCAAAAGAATATTTTTAAGCGAGAAAGCTTTATTGCGGACGTTGAGAATGATGATTGCAATGATGAGCCCGAGCAAGATGCCGCCGATCACGAACGACACCGCCACGGGATAGTAAACCGTCATAACGTCGAGGTACGAGAAGTACACCGCACTCTGCTTGGCGTCCATTTTGGCAAGCGACGCATTGGCAAAAGCGCCCACGAATTTATCCATAGCGGCGAAATGCTGCCGCACGAGCTTTTTATTGACCGAAGAATCGCGCGCCGTACCGTACGCGTCAAAGCCGCCACGGTTGGTAAAGGCAAGCGTGTTGTAGTCGCCGAACACATCCGAGCCGCTCTTGCTGTCGCTGTGCGAGAGCAGCGTTTCCACCGCACTCGACATGTAGTTGCCGCCGTTGAATTTGGCGTATTTGCCGACAAGCGTCAGATCGCCATTCGACTTACCGTAGACCATCAGCGTGCCGCCCGTGCCCTCGGGACGGAAATCGGCAACCGCTTCTATTTTATCCGTAAGGCCGTCGAAGCCCGCGAACTGGTGAAGGAACGCACGCGCGCCGAGATCGTTCTCCTGCCCCGCGTCGCCGAACACGATGGCAACCGTATTCGTCGTCTTTGCGCCGTTTACCACACGAAGCGCTTCCGCGAGGAGCGAGCCTGCCGCCGACGCGTCCGCGCCGCCGCCGATCGCCGCCGTATCGTAGCGGGCAAACAGCAGAATGGCTTTATCGCTCGTCCCGGGCACTGCCACGATCACGTTGCGCACCTCACGGGAGACCGCGATGGCGTTGCCCTCTTGCGAAGATTGCCGCACCGTGGCTTTCTGCACCGTCAGCGTGGGCACGGCTACGTCGTCTACCGTCGCGTACAACGCCGTATTGTTGCCGTCGTCGTCGAGTATATCGGAATCCACCTCTGCGACCCCCGCATTTTTCAGCGTATTCACGATATAGCTGCGAACGCTATCCTGCGATGCCGCCGTCAGGGAATTGTGCGTACCCGATTCCCCCGCCGCCATGATCTCTTCGGCGTGCGCAAACGCCGCGTTCACGTCGCCCGTTTTTAATTTCCCTTTCGATGCGGGCGCGTGCGCGTCAACGATGCCGAGCACCAGCATGAGCACCACGAGCGCCGCCATAATGGGATAATAAATACGTTTGAATAACTTCATTCGGAAAACCTCCGTATCTTTCGGCAAAGCGTAAAAGCAAAAAAATGCCAAAATGCTCTTTCTATTTTACCACATCGATACGGAAAATACAAATATTTTACACCCGTTTAGCAAACATTTCCAAATTTTTATTTCGGACGTACAATTTTTAAAGGCGTACGCAAAGCCCGTAACCCGCTTTTTCCACACGAGCTACTGCCACGGGCGCACTGAGCACGCTACTTTCGGAGTGCAGCAAGATACCGTGCGGCAAAACTACCGCCGCGCGCGCGATAATACGGTTGTCGCCGATGCGCGCGTATACCGACCAGGGATCGAGGCAGCCGTCGGGTTGCTCGGCAGCCAGATAGCCGTACGATTCGCCCCCTATGCCGAACGCGCCCACAAGTCCGAGCGCACGGTCGAATTTGACGACTACGGGGTCACCTGCGCGAACGTTTTCCTTTTGCATGGTGTCGATGAGCAAATACATTTTTTCATTCCTCTCTTTCGTTTTTCTTTGATTATACCATATATTGTTGACAGCATTTGTCACTAATGATAAAATACTTTAAAAAAGTTTGCGAGGGAAATTTATGAACGCCGACTATATCCTGATCATCTATTTTACGCTTATCTCCAAACGCCGAAAGGTCAAGCGCACCGAGCTCGCCGCACGGGCGGGCGTGAGCACGCGCACGGTCAGCCGCTGCATCGACGCGTTGACGCTTGCGGGCGTCCCCGTCTATTCCGAAACGGGCGCGGAGGGCGGCTACTACATCCCCGACGACTACGTGCTTTCCAAAGCGGCGTTTTCGGCGGAAGAAAAGGCACGCATTATTAACTGCATTCACGCGGCAAAAGACAGCTTTCAGGACGACCTCTGCGCGCGCATTTTAGATAAGTTCAGCGGCCTATCCTACGCCGACCCCGACTACGCCATCAAGTCGGATACGCTGGTCATCGACGCGGCAGGCTGGAACTCCCCCATTGCGTCGTCGCACAAATTCGCGCTGCTCGCCAAAGCGGTAGACGAAAAGACAACGGTGCGCATGACCTACACCGACCGCTACGAATACGATTCGGAACGGTTGTTCGACCCCTACTGTCTCGTGCTCAAAGGGGGGCTGTGGTACGTCTACGGTTGGTGTCACCGCCGTGACGATTTCCGCCTTTTCAAGATCGCGCGCATCAAAGACATTTCTTTTACGCCCGATACGTTTACGCGCCGCCCAAGCGACGTATACGCAAAGCTGCGCGGCGACTTTTCACGCGACGACCTCGTGCGCTTCACCATCGAATTCGACAATCTGATCCTGCCCGAAATCGAAGAATGGTTGGGCGCGGACTCGATAGAAGACTGCGGCAACGCCTACCGCGCTACCGCCGAGCTGTTCGGCGGCAATATCCTCGTGGGGAAACTTTTAAGCTTCGGTTCGAGCGTCACCGTCCTCAGCCCGGAGCCGCTCCGCGAAGAGCTTGTCACCGAAACGAAACGCATGCTCAACAAATATATATAAGCGTGCTTCGCCCCCCCTTTCCTGCCCTCGCTCGGCCGAACGAAATAACGAAGAGGGGTCTTGCTTTTTTGCTCCCGATATGCTATAATGATTGCGGGATAAACACTGATCGGATATAGCAAAAAGTAGTATAAAGCGGGTTATAAACGATGTTAATCACTTTTATAGTTACAGTGGCAATATTGGCAGTTTCGTATTTGCTGATCAATATCCGCCATAAAAAAACAGTCAGGCCGAACTACGATTTTTCGACCGGAGCGGCAAAATCCTGGCTGATTTTTGCGCATACAGGGTTTGGCATTTCTTTTTCAGTGATTGCGTCGGAAATAATAATTTGTTTTTTCCGGAAAAACCAGATAGCACTTTGGACAATATTCGGCATATTTACTTTCTTCGCCCTTCTCGAACTTCTTTTGCTTTACGAGCTATATTTTACTTATGAAGCAATCCGCGGCGATGAGGTATATATCCGTAGGTTTTTCGGAATGAAGAAAATCAAAGTAAGCGATATCCGACGTATCGATGCCCGATCGTTGCTCATTGAGTTTTACGACAAAAACAATAAATGTCTGTTTCGTGCTGATTCAATTACGCAAGGAATCCATGAATTGATTCGCCTTATCAACGAAAGGAAATCGGACGGATCGAATGAGGATTACCAAGAAGACGCTTTGGCCGAAGGAAAAGCCATCCTGGCAAAAATAGGACAGGAATACAGGGCAAACTACAAGGAACGAAAGAAAAAATTTAAAATAAAATTCTTGGTAGTCAGTATCGTAATCTTGCTGGCCTTGGTCTTGTTGATGTACTTTATCGGCATCCACACATTCGAGATTGTGGAGATAGGTTTATTGGGCGCATTGGCCTTGGCATTGATTTTTTTCAGCGTCCTCACCGGCATGAAAAAAGAGCTGGATGATGATGACGTATCCCTTGGGAATAGATACAAATTCGCAAATAAAAAGGTAAAGGGCGCAAATAGAAGCAAATTCAAAATCATATGCATACTTTGCGTTTGCTGCATGGCTTTAGGCGCTACATTATTGATCCCGCTTTGTGGGGTTTTAGAAAAAGCGCCAAACTACGACGAGTATACGCACATAACGGGTAAGCTTGAATATTATCGGGAGAACTTCAGCAAGCACGGCTATATTGCAATAGGCTTTTACGATATACCGACAGAGTACCGCCTCTCCTCCCTATATTTAGACGAGTTCGACTACTCGTTTTTTAACGAAGTAAAAGCCGGCGATACGGTTACGATTTACATAGATAACGCCAAAGACCGGAAGTTTTCGCTTGGTGGCGTCAGCAAAAAACAATGGAATTCGTTTTACTACCTGGCGACAGACAGCAAAGAATATTTTACATATGAGGACTACGTTAAAAGCAACAAACTAAACGATAGAGCAGGATTTATACTTGTCGGGGTCGGAATAGCAATATTGGTCGCGGCGACAATTACCCTGATCAGCGCTCGCTTTGTTTGTAAAAAGCGTGAAAAAGAAGAGACCATAGTAATATATCAATAACAGGAACACAAAAAAAAATAAGCATATATATGCTTATTTTCATTCTCAATGGGAAGCGGGCTTTTGTCCCGCTTTTTTCTATGCTCGTCTACTTAGCCGCCTGTATGCCCGCTCGGCGCGCAGGACTTTTTGCACGTAATCGCGCGTTTCTTTAAAGGGATATTCTGTCTTCCCTTCCGCTTTCCATTTGAGGAGATTTCCCTCGCCTGCGTTGTAGGCGGCAAGCGCGTCGGAAAGCTCGTACTTACGTAGAAGATACGCAAGGTGCGCCGTGCCGAGCGTGATATTGGCGCGCGGTTCGGTCAGTTTTTCGCACAGCGTTGCGTCGCCCAAGCGCATCGCCGTTTCCTTTGCCGTCTGCGGCATAAGCTGCATAAGCCCCACCGCCCCTGCGCCGCTCACCGCCGAAGCGCGATAACTGCTCTCGGTCTTTATAACGGCGCGCACCAAGCTTTCGGGCACACCGTACGCTTGGCAGACTTCCGTGATCTCCGTTTTGTATTTTTGCGGATAGAGAAAGCGCACCGAAAAAGCGGCAACCGTAACAGCCGCCGCAACGAACGCCGCCAGTGCGGCAATCCATAGTCCTGTTTTCCTGCTCTTTTTTATGCCGTCCATTCCTCGTAGAGGCGCAACACTTTTTGTTCAAGCGCCGCTAAGTCGCCGTCGTTTTCAAGCACGACGTCCGCACGCTTTGCCCTAGCTTCGTCGGAAAGCTGCGCGTCGATCATGCGCTTTGCGAGCGCCTCGGAAATAGTATCCCTTTTCATCAGCCGCGCTATACGTAAAGTTTCCGGGCACGCCACCGTAACGATCGGGTGCACGAGATCGTCCAGTCCCGCCTCGAACAAGAGCGGCGCAACCAGAATCGTGACGGGCGCGCGGCTCGCCGAGAGCGCCTCTTCCGCCGCCGCACGAATGGACGGATGTGTGATGTCGTTCAAGACTTTCAGCTTGGACGCATCTCCGAACACGAGCTGCCGCAGCGCCGCACGGTCCAATTCGTCGCCGCAAAAAACGGACGGAAACGCGTCTTTGAGCGCCGAGCGCACCGCCGGTAGCAACAGGCATTGCCGTGACAAAACGTCGGCGTCTACGATAACCGCACCCGCCTTTTCGAATATTTCGGCCGCTGCGCTTTTGCCGCTCGCGATCCCGCCCGTAAGTCCTGCCTTTACCATACCTTTTCTATCCTATGCGCACGCCGCTTGCGACAGACCGCCAAACGACTATTTACAGTCAAACCAGCTTTTACCCTCGCCCACCGATACCACAAGCGGCACGGAAAGCGTGACGGCGTTTTCCATGCGGTCTTTGAGCATTGCCTTAACTTCTTCCTTTTCTTCTTCCGCCGCCTCTATGATCAGCTCGTCGTGAATTTGCAGGATGAGCCGCGAACGCTTTCCGCGAAGCGCCTCGCTGACGCGCAGCATGGCGATTTTGATAATGTCCGCCGCCGAGCCTTGCAAGGGCATGTTCATAGCGGCACGCTCGCCGAACTGCCGCGTGACGTACATAGACGAAAACAGTTCGGGGATCTTGCGGCGTCTGCCGAAAATCGTGGAAACGTAGCCCGTCTTTTTGGCGTTTGCCACGCAATCGTCGAGATACGCCCGCACACCCGCAAACCGCGCAAAATAGTTGTCGATATATTCTTTTGCCTCTCCTCTGGAAATCTTCAGATCGGCGGCCAGTCCGAAGTCGCTGATGCCGTAGATAATGCCGAAGTTAACGGCTTTGGCGGCGCGTCGCTCTTTTTCGGTGACCTGCTCGAGAGGGATGCCGAATACCTGCGACGCCGTATAGGCGTGGACGTCCTCGCCCGTCTGATAGGCGGCAACCATCGCTTTATCGTTTGAAAGGTGCGCCATGAGCCGAAGCTCGATTTGCGAGTAGTCCGCCGATATGAGCGTATAGCCCTCGCGCGCCTCGAACAGCGAGCGAAGCTGCTTGCCATCGTCCGTACGTACGGGAATGTTTTGCAGGTTGGGTTCTACGCTGGAAAGCCGCCCCGTCGTAGTCAACGTCTGTTTGAATTCGGTATGCACCGCGCCGTGCGCGTCCAAAAGCTTTTTCAGCCCGTCGATATACGTGCTGTTCAGTTTGGTAATCAGGCGGTAGCGCAAGACGAGCGGCACGACTTCGTGCGCACCCTCGATCTGCTCTAAAATCTCGGCGTTCGTATTGTAGGTCTTTGCGCCCTTTTTGGGGTACGAGATCGCCAGATCCTCAAACAGCACTTTCGCGAGCTGACGCGGCGATTTTATATTGAACGATTGCCCCGCCGCCGCATAGATTTTTTCTTGCAGTTCCTTTTCTTCGAGCGTAAACTTTTGTCCGATTTCTTCGAGTTTACTGCGGTTTACGGCAACACCCGTTTCTTCCATATCGGCAAGCACGCCCACGAGCGGCAGTTCTATATCGTAGTACAACCGTTCCATACCCGCCTCGGCGAGTTCCTTTTCCAGCAACGTTTTTGCGTACAAAAGGCCGCTCGCATATGCGCTGTCGGGTATGCCGTAGTAATCGGCAAATTCTTTCAGCTCTTCATGCGCTATGCCAGCATCCGCCAGATACTGCGCAAGCTTTACGTCGAAAAGTCGGACGGGCGAAATGCGGTAGTCCTTTTTTAGCCCCGCATTAAACTGCTTGGAATCGAAGACGATTTTCAGTTTGTTCGGATCGGTCAGAAAGGGCGATATCGCCGCGAAAAGTTCGCCCTCGCGCACGCCTGCGGTCAACAGATCGACCGCAAGTTCGACAACGTATTCGGTGTTCGTATCGACGGCGAAATGAAGCGCCCTTTCGCTTTGCCAAAACGCCGCTTCATTCGCGCCCGACAGCTTTTCGGTCACGGCCTGCAGGGATGAGAGCATAACCGTCTCGGCGTTGCGCCGCTCCGAGACTGGCGCGTCGTCGCCCACACTGAACAGGTCGGCTCTGCGAAGAAGCGTTTTAAATCCCTGCTTTTCAAAGAAAGCAAACGTTTCTTTGCCAAACGGAAAGGTAAACGCACACTCTTCCAAAGTAAGCGGCAGCGGCACGTTCGTATCGATCGTGGCAAGCGTCTTACTGAGGTCCGCGTTTTTCTTACCGTTTCGCAGCTTCGTCGCGAGTGCGGCGGGAAGCTCGTCTATATGCGCATACACGCCCTCTACGTTATTATACTGTGCAAGTAGCGACTTTGCCGTTTTGTCACCCACGCCCGCGACGCCGGGGATCTCGTCGCTCGAATCCCCCGCAAGCGCCTTGTATTCGATGACGCCCTGCGGCGTAAGCGAGTAGAGGGATTGCAAGCTCTCTACCGTGATTTCTTCCGTTTCGGTAATGCCCCGCTTCGTATACAAAACGGATGTCGTTTCGTCCACAAGCTGAAAGCTGTCGCGGTCGCCCGTGACGATATAGGTGCGCGCGTCAAACCGCTTGGCAAGCGTACCGATAAGATCGTCGGCCTCGTACCCGCCTAGCTCTACGTGCGTAATACCCATCGCGTCGAGCATGTCTTTTAAAATAGGCATTTGGCTGAGCAGATCGTCGGGCATGTGCTTGCGGTGCGCCTTGTATCCGTCGTACATTTTGTGCCGAAAAGTCGGCTCGTGACGGTCGAACGCGACAACGATACAATCGGGCTGCACCGTTTCCACGGTTTTGACGAGCATCGTCGCAAACCCGTATACCGCATGCACGGGCTCGCCCTGTGCGTTATTGAGCGGCGGCAGCGCAAAGTATGCGCGGTTTATCAGGCTGTTGCCGTCGATCAAGACGATTTTTTTCATAATCTACCTCTTTATTTTTTCTGTAGCTATTGTACCCTTTCGGCGGGCATTTCGTCAAGAATTTTTTGCCGCGCACGTTTTTGCCGCGCCCGCATTTGACAAACCCCATGCAGATTGGATATAATAGAAGCGAGGAAAACTTGCTCGCAAGGGTTTCCCGAGCGAGATTGCACCGAGCGGGCGTTTTGCGCCAAGCAAAACAAAAGCGGCGATAGCCGCGTACAAAACGCAGTTTTGTACGCCCGTGAAGGTATAATTACCTATGATACCAAAAGAACTTTACGAAAAAGGGGTAAGAAATGGCAGGCTTTTTAAACAGAACGTTCCGCGCGTTCGACCGCGCCGCGTTTGCGGGGATGCACGCGCTACACAATGCGGCGAGCGGCTTCTTCGACAACTTATGTAAGTTCGTTTCGTTTTTGGCGGACGGCGGCTGGTGCTACATCGTCACGGCGCTTATCCTGTTGCTCTTTTGCCGTACGCGCAAAGTGGGGCTCGCGATGGGCATCGCGCTCGTTATCGGCGCACTCATTACGAACATTCTTTTAAAGAACACCGTGCGTCGCCCCCGCCCCTATACCCAAAGCGACGAATTCTTTTCCTGGTGGACGGCAGCGGGCAAAAACGTGGAAGATTCTTTCTCTTTCCCCTCGGGGCACTCGACCGCTTCCTTTGCCGCCATGGTCGCATTCTTCTTCATAGGCAATAAAAAATACAGTTGGACGGGTCTCTTGTTTGCGGCGCTCGTCGCGTTCTCCCGCGTGTACCTCATCGTGCACTACACGACCGACGTCCTCGCGGGCTTAATTATCGGCTCGGTCGCAGGCGTATGCGGCGGGCTCCTGTGCAAGCTCATCTACAATAAGGCGGGCGGCAAGTTCAAACAACTGCTGTATTCGGTCGATGCCATCTCCGTTGTAAAGGCCATCGCAAACAAGCACAAAGGCGAACAAGCCGCAACGACCGAAAACGCCGAAAGCATTGAAACCGTTGAAAGCGTTGAAACGACAAGCGAAAATGCGGCGCAAGAAAGCACCGCCGCAAACGAGGAAAGCAATGAAAGTACTCTCTAAGCAGCGAAACAGCCGCATGTGCTTTATCTGCGGCATGGATAACCCCATCGGACTTTGCGCGCAGTTCTACAACATGGAAGACGGCAGCGTTGCGTCCCCTATTCTCTTCAAACCCGAGCACCAAAGCTTTCCCTTCCGCGTGCACGGCGGACTTGCCGCCACGGTGCAAGACGAGTTGGGCTTGCGCGCCATCTGGGCACAAAAGGGCGAAGACACCTTCGGCGTCACAATGTCGTTCGAGGTCAAGTTCCGAAAGCCCGTGCCGTACGACGAGCCGCTTATCGCGCGCGGCATTCTCGTGCGTGAAACGCCGCGCTTTGCCGTCATCGAAACAACGCTTTGCGACCTTAACGGCAGCACCCTTTCCAACGCCGAACTCAAATACATACTTCTGCCCGTGGAGAAAATCGCCGCCGACGCAAACGCGCACGAGGAAATGTGCTATCTTATCAAAGACAACGTCACCTCGCTCGATATTCGCTAAACGCCTGTTCCATATCAATATTCCGCAAAACGGAGGGAAAAGATGAAGAAGACGATCGAAGAAAAACTGTACGCGCGCAAGACCAAAAATCCGCCCGCGCTCTACAACCTGCTCGGCGGGGTTTGGAAAATGCTCTTTACCAAGAAGTACAACATCAGCGTGGAATATAAGTGTGACCCCAGAAAGGACAAGCGCGGACAGATCATGCTGAGCAATCACACGTCCCGCATGGATTACATTTTCAACGCCATACCGCTTCTGCCCAAGCGTTACAATTTCGTAGCGGGCTACAACGAGTTTTACCGCTCGCACCTTGCGGGCATATTCAAGCTCTTCGGAGTCATTCCCAAAAAGAATTTCGTAGCCGACTCGTACACCGTGAAAGAAATATTGCGTGTCGCCAAGCGCAATGGCAGAATATTTCTCTTTCCCGAGGGCATGAACTCCATACGCGGCTACAATCAGCCCGTTGCGGTCGCAACCGGCAAGCTGATCAAGCTTCTGGGGCTTCCCGTCTACTATTCGGTGATCAAGGGCGGCTACATGACCTGCCCCAAGCACGCAAGCGACGAGCGTTGCGGCAAAGTAGAAGTGGTCTACGATAAAATGTTCGAGCCCGAAGACCTCGAAAAGCTGACGGCGGACGAAATACAGAGCATTATCAACGAAAAGCTGTGGCATGACGATTTTGCTTGGAACGCCGAAAAGGGCTACAAATACAACAACGCGGGGCGCGCGGCAAAGGATCTCCACGATCTGCTGTACGTCTGCCCCAAGTGCGGCAGCGAGTTCACCATGGAAGGCAAGGGCGACGTCATCCGTTGCAAACACTGCGGCAACGGCGCAAGCGTAGATCAAACGTACGCCTTCCACCCGCTCGACGCCTCTTGCGTCATACCCGCCACGCAAACCGAGTGGACAAAATTACAGCGGGAAAGAGTGCGTAAAGAAATCGAAGACGAAAACTTTTCTTTCTCTGCCGACGTTCGCTTAGGGATGCTTCCCAAATACAAACTGCTCAAACACAAAAAAACGAGCGAGATCGTGGGAAGCGGCAAGCTTACGATATCGGCAAACGGGCTGACGTATGACGGCACGAAAAACGGCGAGCCGTTCACCTTTAACATTCCTTGCAAAAATCTGCCCACCTACGGTATGTGCACCGAAATGAAACAGTTTTATACGTTCTTAAACGGCGAGTTTATGGAGTTCTTCCCCTCAAGCGCCTGCGTGGAAAAGTTCTTCCTTGCGACCGAAGAACTGCACCGCAAGCTCGGCGGCAAGTGGCAAGACGCATACACGGACAAATTTTAACATCCGCTTCCCAGCAAAAATGCAACACAAAGAAACGGCATAGCCTTTCGCTATGCCGTTTCTGTTTCGTTTGTTTCATCGGCTACAGACGGCAGACAGGCATCGTCCCAGACCTGCACTTCGATATAACGGTATTGCTTTTCGGCGTTTATCAAAAAGTCTTCCACCCCGCCCTCGTAGCCGGCGATGGCTTGTAGCAGTATTCTTTTCGTAAGCACGGTAAGAAAGCCGTCGCGCTGTAAAGCAGACATACTGTCGCCGTAGGAAAAACTGATAGCGTCCTCACAAATGGGGCTGAGCTTGAACTTCGTTATGTGCCCGCCGCCGAACCAATCGTGCAAATAGGCGCTTCCCTGCAAGACGAACGAAAGCGGGTGCTTTTCTTTGGGCTTACCGCCGAGCGCGGTAAAACGGTCAAAAAGCAGCTTGTCGGCTTGCAAGCGCCGCGGGTAATAGTTTTCAAAATCGGCAAAGCGGTAAAATGCCGTTGTGTTTTGGTTTTGCGCCGCCATTTCTCGCGCCAAATCAAACGCTTGGTCTTGGGGCAAGCGCATAATGTTTTGCAACGGCGTACAGTTTTTATGGCAGTAATTTACGATGTATAAATCATCGACGGTCATCTAATCACACTTACCTTGCTTTAACGAATCGCTGAACGCTTTCAAATCGGCTTTCGTCTGTGCGGAAAGAGCATCGAACGCCACGCCCTCTATGGCGGCTTGCAGCGTATACAAGTGCACCAAACACACCTGCGGATACTTTGCTTTCAAGCGGAAAAACGCTTCTTTCGCGCCTATCGCCGTCAGCTTTTCCGCGGTGTCGATTTCAACGCCGCTCAGCTTGCTTGCCATTTCTTTTCCTATATTCGGCATGGTGATTAAATCGCTCATATTCCAGTCGCTCCTTGTTTCGATACGGCGAAATGCACAAACAATAAGCCCTTGCGCGCACAAAACTATTCGTGCCAGTCTTTATAAAGATAGTCGTACGGGTTTTTGCGTTTGGAAGGTCCGCCGGCGCCGCCACCGCTGAAATCAAGGCCGTCCAATCCCTCGCCGGAGGAAATAACAATAAGTACGACTAAAATCGTAACGATCAGAAAACCGAACGAGCAAAAGACCAAATTTTGGATATGGTCTTCTTCGTCATCGGCGTCGAGTGGCAAGGAGATCAGAAAAGAAATAAGTGTAATCAGGCTGATAGACGCAAGAAGAAAAATTGTCCGTGGAAAAAAGACAAGCAATAAAATGCTCACGGTCAGCAGGATTATTGCATAAAGCGTTAACGAAATATTGCCATGTGCGCGCACAAAAGATAAATGCGTACAAGGACAGTAGAGAAAGAACAGCGCCACAAAACACGCATACAGCAACGCTGTTTGCCAAATGGGCGGATATATCCCGCCGTACACGAATAAGCTGCTTATCGTTATGCCGGTTGCAACCGAAGCAATAAGAATAATGCAATACGGAAGATATCGCCATTTTTTAGGGCGCACAAGATCATGAGCAAGGCAAATGCGGAACACAATAGATAAAATAAGGCAAATACCGAGCGCACCCCCGCCCACACCTACACCCAACCATTTGGATACGGTCCAGAGCGACATAAAGTGCATTGCCGCAAAAACCAACAGCAATGATATACTGCAAATAATGAACGAAACCGCACACTTTTTTGTCATCATGGCTTTATTCTATCATACTCTCCTAGGTTTTGCAATAGCCCGAGCATCCATTTAATAATTTTGTGCGTTATACTTGAAAAATCTTATCGTTCGTAGTACAATAAACTATAGAATATGGGTAAAAGACATCACAAATTTTATATTATAATTCTTCTCGCTGCTATGCTTGCCGTTATGCTTGCAGGTTGTAATTTGCCTAAAAGAAAAACGGCTGCCGAGTGTATTCCGAGCGAAATAGGTGCGCCCGAAGGATTTTGGCTATACAAGCGCAATCTTCGTATGCGTACGGACGGCTCTGAAAAAGAAGAGCTTGTGACCGGTTTTATTTCGCCCGACGGAACGGAATACGGTACCGACGGTTGGTATATTTACAATTACAAATACATAACGGAAGCAAACAAAGTTCTTTTCGTTATAAAAACCGATAAAGATACCGTTTTGTACGGCTACGACTATAAAAACAAGACGGGCGAAAGTTTGCACGTTTTGCCGTCCGAAAAAGTGTTTATACAATACGCAAACGGAAGAATTTTTGTTTCGTATGAATACTTTTCTTTGTTAATGGACTATGAATTTAATATTTTGTATGCGGATGAAGAAAGCGGCGATGCTCTTTCATACGGAACTTTTGCGTACGGTATAGCCTACCGTCAATGGTTCAGCCTTGAGGATAATTGCAGTTATTTCGTGTATTATACGGACAAAATACATCGTGTAACTATGCCGTTGGATAGAACGTTCAAAAAAATTACGGTGAACGGCGATTATATATACGCCATTCATTCCGAAAGTATCGTAGCTATAAATATGAAGACCGAGAGCGTCACCCCGTTAACCGTATTCGATACAACGTACGACCCTAACAAGTACAGCAAGTCGCGCAGAATATTCGAAGAGTATTATTTTAACGGCGACGATATATACGTTTTCTCGGTTGTGTACAGGTATATCCTAAACGATCCGAACGAAGAAACGGATTGGTTCTATGAGCTGCATAAAATTACAGGCAGCAATGCCGAGTTAGTGTATGATTTCGGCTCGGCCCGTTGGGGTGCGGTGATGCAGATTTACGAGAATAATCTATACTTTCAAGTGAATCGCGGCGGAAAAAAGCGTTATATTTACTATTATCAATACAACCCGCAAACGGGCAAAATGAATTCGATTAAAGAAAAAAAGTATCACGAAACGCCGATTGTAAAACAAGATAACGTAAAAAGAGTCGGTGAATATGAATTTTATATCACGTACGAACCATGGGGATACAGCGGTTTTTTGACCGCACCGGAGGGCTATTGCTATTATCTGATGCGAAAGCACGGCGATAAATCGGAAGTTATGCAATATACTTTCAATACAAGCGAACGTGATTTCTACGATGATATTTGTGAATTTTAATCGGAGTGCTCGCCTG
>JAIEBL010000301.1 GCA_029069015.1 Clostridiales bacterium | reverse complement strand
CTGAAAACGATTGCCTACGGGATTGCGGATTCGTCTGCGTTTACGCCGTACGACGAAAGCGAGCTTGACGGTTTGATCGGGGGTAGGCAGAACGGCGTTCTGTTGATTGCGGGATGTGAAGAAACGTACCGCAAGTATTGCAGTTCGTTGCGCCTTGACCGTTTCTTAAACGAATTTTTATATTTTACGTGTATCAACAACTATTCCCGCGTCATCGTTTCGCCCGATTTGGGCGGCGCGATGCTTTCGGGCTATGATACCGTTATTTTTCTCGATACGCCGCCGGCCTACGCGCTCGCATTCGTCGTGGCGAAAAAAAGCGGCGGTAAAGTCTACGTTCCCCAAAACGACAATCAGCGCGTGTTTTTGGATGGGATCGATTGCAGCCGCGAAGCGTTCGGCGTATGTTTCGATGCGATTCGGCGCAATCAGGCGCTCACGGCCGACAATGTGCTTTCCTACTATAAATTGCTTTCGGCGCGTTGTTCGCTTTCTATGAACGCCTTTATGGCGGCTGTGGCGGTGTTTTCGGAATTGGGCTTTATCACGGTACAAAAAAGTCCGTTTAAGATAGAGGTGAACGCGGGCATGCGTGCCGAACTGACCGATTCGAAGATTTACGGGTATTTACTGCAATGGGCAAAGTCGTAACGGAAGAAGAATTCAGAAGCAAGTATACGGCAATGTATACCAAGCCGCAGGTTGCGCTTTTAAACGAAGTGTTCGACTACGCTTCCCGCATGCACGAAGGACAAAAACGCGATTCCGGCGATCCGTATATTACGCATCCGATTGCGGTCGCGATGCTGCTTCTTGATTTGGGCATCGATTGCAGTACGATTGCGGCGGCGCTACTACACGACACGATCGAAGACACGCCCGCCACCGAAAGCGAAATACGCGAGTTGTTCGGTAGCGAGATCTGCGAGCTCGTGATGGGCGTTACCAAGCTCGAAAAGTATATTTTCAAATCGAAAGTAGAAGAGCAAGCGGAGAACTTTCGCCGCATGTTCTTTGCCATGGCGAAAGATATCCGTGTGGCACTCATTAAGCTTGCCGACCGCTTGCACAATATGCGCACAATCAGCTCGCTCAGCATTGAGCGCCAAACGGCAATGGCGGAAGAAACGTTGGAAATCTACGCGCCGCTTGCATCCCGCTTGGGACTGAGCTATTTTAAGTGCGAGCTGGAAGACTTGTGCTTAAAAGTATTGCATCCCGAGTCCTTTGAATGGCTCGTGAAAGAAATCTCGCTCAAACGCGCCGAGCGGCAAGACCTTGTGAATGCGATTTGCAATGATTTAACCAAGGCGTTGAAAAAGTTGCGTATTCGCGGCGAGGTGAGCGGCCGCCCCAAACATTTTTACAGCATCTATAAAAAAATGGTGAATCTGCACCATTCGTTTGAAGAAATCTACGACCTTACGGCGGTGCGCGTCATCGTGGGGAGCGTGCGTGACTGCTATGCTGTGCTCGGCGAAATTCATTCGATTTGGAAGCCTATGGAGGGCAGATTCAAAGACTACATCGCCAAGCCGAAGGCGAACAATTATCAGTCCTTGCATACCACTGTTATGACGAATTACGGAATGCCCTTCGAGATTCAGATCCGTACGCACGAAATGCACCGTATAGCCGAATACGGCATTGCGGCGCATTGGAAGTACAAAGAGAACCGTGGCGCGAGCAGCCACGATTTGGACGAAAAGTTGCGGTGGCTCAGAAGCGTAATGGATGATGCGCAAAGCGCTGCCGACAGCCCCCAAGAGTTCTATGAGACGTTAAAGTTTGATTTGGGAAGTGACGAGGTATTCGTTTTTTCGCCGCAGGGCGATATCGTGGTGTTGCCGGAGGGAAGTACGCCCATAGACTTTGCCTACAACGTGCATTCCGCGGTAGGCAATAAATGCGTGGGCGCAAAAATCAACGGAAAGATCGCGCCACTCGACGCTAAGCTATCTACGGGCGACTACGTGGAAATCATCACGTCCAATACATCCAAAGGTCCGAGCCGCGATTGGTTGCGTTTTGCAAAGACCGCGCGCACGCGTAGCAAGATTCGTGCGTTCTTTAAAAAGCAGGAAAAGGAAGACAACATAAAGCGCGGACGGGAAATGCTCGAGGAGGAAGCCAAGCGGCGCGGGTATGCGCTAAGCGATCTGCTCGTTCCCAAATGGCTGGATATTCTCATGCAACGTTATTCGTTCGTTTCGCTCGACGATATGTGCGCCTCGGTCGGGTACGGCGGCGTGACCGTCAATCAGGTGCTTTTGAAGCTGATCGACTTTTACCGCAAAGAAATGGAAGTGCGCAAGATTCCCGAACGTGCCGAAGTGGGGCAACCTCGCGGCGACGGCAGCGGCATTATCGTGAACGGGCACGACGATTTGCTCGTGCGCGTAGCGCGGTGCTGTAATCCCGTTCCGGGAGACGCGATCGTCGGGTTTATATCCCGCGGGCGGGGCGTGGCGGTGCACCGCACGGACTGTCCGAATATGCGCAATGCCGAGCCGTTCCGCTTGATCGAAGCGCATTGGGCGGGTAAGACGGACGCGCCGTTTGTTGTTGCTTTGCAGGTAGAAGCAAAGAACAGCAGCGGATTGCTTGCAAAAATTACCGTGCTTATTTCCGAACTGAAATTGTTCATAACCAACATGACCGCGCGCGAGGATAAAAACAAAAAGGGCATTATCACCTTCGGCGTGCGTGTCACCAAGATTGCACAGATCGACGCGTTGATCGCCAAAATACGCTCCATTCCCGAAGTGGAAAAAGTGTTCAGGAGCAATTCGACGTGACGGTGCAATTTTTAACGGTGGGGCGACTCGCGGAGAATACGTATATCCTGAGCGGCGAAGACGGTGCGGTCATTATCGACCCCGGTGCGGAATACGAAAGAATCGTGCGGACACTAAACGGTAAGTCGTGCACGCATGTACTACTCACGCACGCGCATATCGATCATATCGGGGCGGCGGCGAAGTTGCAACAATCGGGCGCAAAAGTATATTTGCACGAGGCGGATATGCCGCTTTTAAACGGACGCGGAAATCTTTCTGACGCTTTGGGTATCCCGCTCGAACCATTTACGCCCGACGTGCTGTTGAAGGGCGGGGAAACGCTTGATTTGCCGTGCGGACAGGTGTGCGTGTTGCATACGGCGGGGCACACGGCGGGTAGCGTGTGTTACGTCGTGGGCGATGCGCTGTTTTCGGGCGATACGCTTTTCTATTTGGCGGCGGGGCGTACCGACTTTCCGTCGGGAAGCATTACGGCGCTTTTCGATTCTATCCGCAATAAATTGTTTGCCCTAAAGGGCAATTACACAGTATATTCGGGGCACGGGGAACCTACGACCCTCGCCTTTGAAAGAGAGAACAATCCTTATGCTTGAATTGATTACCAACCGAGGCGATTTGAAAAACGAGCTTTATGAGCTCGTGCGCTTTTTCGATCCGTGCGGGAATATAGACGGCGAAGTGAATTTTACGTCCGTTTCGCGCGGCACGGTCGATTTTTACGTTTCGGTTTGCGGTAAGGAATATTTTTATTCGTACCCGCAGGTAAAGGCACAGGACAAACTCGATTACGTGCGGCAAGACAACAAAATGAACAAAACGGCGTTGTATTCGGCTCTTTCGGACTATTTCGGAAAAACGCTACCGTGGGGAAGTCTGACGGGTATTCGTCCTACGCGCGTTGTGTCGCGGCTGATGAGCACGGGCTTGCCGCTCGGGAAAGCGATCACGGTCTTAAAAGACGAATACTTCGTTTCTACGCCCAAAGCGCAGCTAGCGGCAGCATGTTTGCGTACGCAGAAAAGCGTTACCGACCGATTATCGGTAGCAAGCAACGGCGTACCCGAAAATGCCGTCAATCTGTACGTACATATTCCGTTTTGCCCCACGCGGTGCAGTTACTGCTCGTTTGTGTCGGCGGCGGTGGAAAAGCAGAAATGGTTGCTGTCGCCTTACGTGGATGCACTCGTCACCGAAATCGAGATGACGAAGCGGTTGCTCGCCGAGCACGGCAAAACGATATTTTCGGTATACGTGGGCGGCGGTACGCCTACGGTGCTCGATCCGCTGCTATTGTATAAGGTGCTTTCGAGCGCGTACGTAGAGGGCGTGGAGTTTACTTGCGAAGCGGGGCGACCCGATACGATCACCGAAGAAAAGCTTGCCGTGCTTGCTGCATGCGGCGTAAACCGTATCAGCATCAACCCGCAGACGCTACACGACGAAACGCTCGTTAAAATCGGCAGGGCACACACTGTCGAGCAGTTTTATCAGGCCTACGCTTTGGCGGAAAAATTCGGGTTCGTGAAAAACGTGGATTTAATAGCCGGCTTGGAAGACGAAACGGCGGAAGACTTCCGCGCGTCGCTTTGCGGCGTGGCGAAACTTAAACCCGAAAACGTGACGGTACATACGCTGTGCGTCAAGCGCGGCTCGCGCAATGCCGACACGTTCGACGGCTTCAATGCCGGCGTGCAGGAAATGGTAGACGATTCCGTGCGCATTTTGCCCGAGGAAGGGTACGCGCCCTATTATCTTTACCGTCAAAAGCAGGCGGCGGGAAACCTCGAAAACGTGGGGTGGTGCAGAGGCGGCTTTCTGTGTGTCAATAACGTGACGGTCATGGAAGAAATGCTGTCGGTTTTTGCGTGCGGGGCGGGCGCGATCGGGAAATCGCTATGCGCAAACGGGCGCATAGAACGGTTTGCCAATCCCAAAGACGTTATGCTGTATTTAAACGAGTTTACCGAAAGAATGAACAAAAAGCAAAATTTCTATCGAAATCAGTTTACAATAAATGACTGATATGCTATACTAAACTCGTACCTTGATTCTTCGGGTTGTGCGCTCTCCACGTACCGATACCCAGATTCGAGGCGAATCAATATAAAACGGAGGTAAGAACATGGATAAGGAAACCAAGGCGAAAATCATCGCCGATTTCGCAACGCACGAGGGAGATACGGGTAGCCCCGAGGTTCAGGTCGCGCTTTTGACGCACCGCATCAACCACCTCACCGAGCACCTCAAAGTGCATCACAACGATCACCATTCCCGTCGCGGTTTGTTGCAAATGGTCGGTTCCAGAAGAAGTCTTTTGAACTATCTTAAAAAGCTTGACATCGAAAGATACAGAGCCCTTGTTGCGAAACTGGAACTCAGAAAGTAAAAAACTTTGTGGCAAGAGCTAACGATTCCCGTTGGCTCTCGCTTTTTAGTTTGGCGGTTGCGAGAAGACTCGCACGCAGGTGAAAAGGAGAATTAGGTAAAATGGGTAAGGAAGCACAGATTTTTAAAACCGAGATCGGCGGACGCGAAGTCACCGTCGAAATCGGCAAGTATTGCGAACTTAGCAACGGTTCTTGCATTATCCGTTGCGGCGACACGGTGGTCATGACCAACGTAACGATGGCGGAAACGCCGCGCCCCGGCATGGACTTTTTTCCGCTCGGCGTGGATTTCGAAGAAAAAATGTATGCCGTAGGTAAGATCCCCGGCGGCTTTAAAAAGCGTGAGGGCAGAGCAAGCGACAAGGCGATTCTGACGAGCCGCCTCATCGACCGCCCGATCCGTCCGTTGTTCCCGAAAGGACTTTTTAACGACGTATCGGTCGTAGCAACTGCGCTCAGCGTAGACACCAACATTCCGCCCGAAGTAATCGGTATGCTCGGTT
>JAIEBL010000300.1 GCA_029069015.1 Clostridiales bacterium | reverse complement strand
GTCCATTGCGTATAAGTTCGAAGTTCCCGAAGGACAAAAAGTTAAGATAACGTTTGGGTCGAGTTCCCCCGATGGTTGGTGGGATAAGAACTTTACGGCAAAATGCGGTTCGGAATCGATTAGCCTTACCGCACAACCGGATAATAGAATTCAGGTTCATACTTTTGAGGGAACGTTCGAGGGCACCAAGGAAACGTACGGTGGCGAAGAAAAGAATATCGTGACGGTATCTTTCGGTCCCGACGGATACGTGGCGTGGATTTTGGTAACTACGCCTAACTATGCTCTTGATTTTGAAGAACAAACGTCTTGCGTGAAAGGCGGCACGACGGGTAGTGTCGATCTTATGCCTGTTACGCCCGGAAATGCTTCGGCGAATCAGACTTTCTACGCACATGGAACGCTTGATGAAACCGAAATGGCAAAAATTAATGCGGCAGAAGATTTTACCTATGTCGAAAACGTAAAAGTTACGTTGGACGACGGGCGCGAAAAAACCGTCAAGGTGTTGGCGCTTCCGCCCTACACGACGTATTTTGTAAACGCGGGCTACGATGCGGCTTATAATGCGGCACACGGCTACGGCTATTCCGCTTGCGTGGGCGCGAACGTTCGTTCGGGCTTGGAAAACCCTTATAAGACTTCCGTGCGCTATACGGGCGGAAAAATCACCTATAAGTTTGATGCGCCGGCGGGCATCTATACTGTTGCCGTTGCATCGAAAGACCCTTGGTGGAACAATAACGATCGTAAGATTACCGTTACGTTGAACGGCGAAGCCAAAGAGCAGTTGAGCGCGGGTGCGAGCAATGCGGCTGAACCGAACGTAGGGTCTTACGAAGTTACCGTAAGCGATACGGACGGTATCACGCTCGAACTTGCAGCGCCTAATGGCGTCAGCGGCGCAGATCCCGTAATTTCGTACATTTGGGTCTACGCGATGGAAGAGGTTATCATCTACGATACGCAAGGTGGTAGTTCGCTAATGGCTTCGGTTCGCGTACCCGAAAGTACTACGGCGGTAGCGGTCACGAGCGAAGAACCCGTACGTGCTGGGTATGCGTTCCTCGGTTGGTATACGCAAGCAACGGGCGGCGATAAAGTGGAAGCAGGTACGGAATATACTTCGCCGATTACGCTCTATGCACATTGGGAAGAAGCCAGCCCCCGCAACGTAACTTTCAAACTGAATGCAGACGACACCGATGCGTATGCAACGGTTACGGCTGTTCCGCACGGTACGGTTATTACCGCAGGCGATCGCCCCGAAGTGCCTACGAAAGCAGGGTATTACTTCGCAGGTTGGTTCAATGGGGAAAATGAGTTCGACCCTGCAACCGATCTTGTAAAATCGGATCTTACGCTGGTTGCGCATTGGAACGAAGATCCGCTTGCAGATGAAGACGGCTACACGAAAAAGACGGAAGAGAGCGCTACGAGCTTTGCCGTGGTCAGCCAATGGAAAGATGACGTTAACAACAAGGGTAAATTGATGTATTTGCCCGTGGGTAAAAAAGCGATTGCCGTATATACGATCGAAGAAGGCACGGGTTGGAATGCGGGCGTTGTGCTCTCGTTCTTATACGGCGGTACGCGGTATAACTGCGGCCCTAATACGGTGTACTGGTTCAACAATGCAACCGACACGTCGAAAGGGAATTGGGGTAGTTCATACGGCGATGCAGCGTTGCAAGCGTGCGGTAATGGTGGCGTTCAGGTGGGCATCACCCGTTCGGATAACCACGGTAGCGTTTATGGCAATACGAATAAAAAGCTGACGCAATATGCGATAATCGAGCTTATCGACAGCACGCATATCACCTATACAGTGAAAGCATACGATACCGAAGCACTTCCTTATAAAGAAGTACTTTGCCAAACCACGCATACGATCGTTTTACCCGCGGCAACCGATGAGTTCGAATTCCGTTTCGCTTACGACAATGAAAACGGAACGAAACTCAAAACCGCTACGGTGAAATACGTAGAGCTCAACAATACGATGTACACCCTTACGTTCGACGAGAACAACGGTAGCGGCGCTGCGCCTGCGAGCTTTACTCAACGCGGCAGCACGGTATACAATGTGCAATACACGCCGCGCACGGGTTATGAATTCCTCGGTTGGCAGTATGACGGCGATCAATTGTTACAGCCCGGCAACTTGACGGTGACGCGTAACTATGACTTTACCGCACAGTGGAAAGCGGAAGCTTACACGGTTTCTTGGAGCTTAGACAACGGCGCGTTTGCAACAACGCCTGCCGAAAAAACCGTAACTTTCGACGCGGCTGTCGGCACGCTTCCCACGCCTACGCGCACGGGTTATACGTTTGCGGGTTGGTATACGGAAGCTACGGGCGGCACGAAGATCGAGAGCACCACGACCTGGGCGATTGACGGCGGTGACGACGGCGATACGGTTACGCTTTACGCGCACTGGACGGCAAAACAATACACGCTTACGTTGCACGCGGGCGACGGTACGGTTACGCCCACTACGTATCAAGTGACTTACGATGCGGTGGTTGGGACGCTTCCCGAACCTACGCTTACGGGCTATACGTTCGACGGTTGGTACAAAGAAGAAGCCTACACCACGCTTATCGAAAGCACCACGACCTGGTCGTATACCGACGTTACCGAGCTCTATGCGAAGTGGACGGCAAAAGAATACACGATCACTTGGGATGCGAACGGCGGTACGTTGGCTGACGGCACGACGGCTACGTCGATCACGTTCGGCAGCAGCTTGACGCTTCCCGGCGATCCTACGAACGGCGAACAAGTCTTTATCGGTTGGAACACGGAAGCCGACGGCTCGGGTGCGACCATAGATGCGGGTACGCTTACGGTTGACCTTGGCGAGGGCGCAGTTACGGCTTACGCGCAATGGGCAAGCGACGGTGATATGGTTCGCACGGTTTCGTATGACCTCAACTATGACGGCGCAAACAACACGATTTCCGATAAAAAGGTTGTGGTAGGCGGTACGATTGCGGTTCTTCCCGCACCTACGCGTACGGGTTACACGCTCGAAGGTTGGTATACCGATGCGGCTTGCACGGAAAAATTCGTGGCAGGCACGACTACTGTTACCGAAGACCTTACGCTCTACGCGAACTGGACGGCAAGACAATACACGCTTACGCTGAACGCGGGCGACGGTACGGTTACGCCTGCTACGTATCAAGTGACCTACGCCGCAGAGGTGGGCGAGCTTCCTACGCCTACGCTTACGGGCTACACCTTTACGGGTTGGTACACGGCTGCTACGGAAGGTACGAAGATCGAGAGCGACACGGTATGGAACTACACCACCGTTCTTACGCTCTATGCACGTTGGACGCTGACCGAATACACGGTTACGTTTGATTCGCAAGGCGGCAGCGCGGTTGCTTCGGCTACGGCGCACTACGACGAAACGATCGATAAACCCACCGATCCTACGCGCGAGGGTTACACGTTCGGCGGCTGGTACAAAGAAGCTGCTTGCACGACGGCTTGGGACTTCGAGAACGATACCATTACGGGCAACGTAACGCTCTACGCGAAGTGGACGGCAAATGCGCCCGTAATCACGGAATACACGGTTACGTTTGATTCGCAAGGTGGCAGTGCGGTTGCTTCGGCTACGGTGGCGAGCGGCAATAAGGTGACGAAACCTACCGATCCTACGCGCGAAGGCTACACCTTCGGCGGTTGGTACAAAGACGCCGATTGCACCGAGAGCTGGAACTTCGATACC
>JAIEBL010000030.1 GCA_029069015.1 Clostridiales bacterium | reverse complement strand
CCCGCATACGTTGCCGAAAAAGCGGCGGCGAGCGGGTGCGATTTTTTTGCGCTCACCGATCACGATTCGATAGACGGCGTAGCGGAGGCCGACGAAGCGGCGGCGAAAGCGGGCATTCGAAATATTCACGGTATCGAGCTTTCGGCATACTGCGGCAGAGAAATACATATTTTGGGTTATGGCATCGATATAGAAAACGAGGGCTTTTTGCGTCTTCTTTCCGAGCAGCAAGCGCGGCGAAAGGCGCGTGCGGAGAAAATTCTGGTAAGGCTTGCCGCGTACCGAATGCCCATCGATTTCGATTATTTTGAAGGGAAGGTGCATAACGTTTTTTCGCGTATGCACATTGCGCGCGCGATTGCAGACTACGGCTACGAACCCGATTTCTATACCGCGCTGTGTAAGTGGCTCAAAGAGGATGCGCCCACGTTCGTACCCAACGAGGGGCTGACGCCGGAGGAGATCATTGCCGCCATTCACGCGGCGGGTGGGTACGCCGTGCTCGCGCATCCCGTGCGTCTTAATATGGACGGTGCGGAGCGGGCGGCGTTTATCTCGCGTCTTACGGCGGCGGGCTTGGACGGCTTGGAGGCGGTCTACAAGCGCACGTCGCACAAAGCCGTGCGCGAGCTTAAAAAGGTCGCGCAAAGGTGCGGGCTGTTCGTCACGGCAGGCGCGGATTATCACGGCGACGGCAACGAAATCATACCGCGCAAGACGGTCGCGCCGTTTATCGTTAAACAAAAAAAGTAATAGTTTCAGACCGTATATTCGTTCCCTGTTTACGCATAATAGAGCGTAGGAAGTCCCGATTAAGCGACGCGTCAAGATTGCGTAGAAAATTTTTGTGATAAGCAGGATATGTATTGTGTTCGTAGCAGAGCTACGGACGCAATACATAGACGAACTTAGTGCGAAAATTTGCAGCAAGATTGATGCATGAGCTTATTCGGACTTCCCGTAACGGAGGAAAGAGCACTATGCGCACGGCGAAACGAAGAGGATATAAAACACGCAGAATTTTTGTGTGTTTTTTGTTTGCCTTGGTGTTCGGCGGGCTTTTTATGGCCTTTAAGGGCGCAGATTTGCGCGAGACGGCGGTTTACGCTTTGCCGCATACGGGAAGCAGTCTCCAAAGCTGCGAGGGCGCAGACGGCGCTATGGTCGCGCGGGCGGACATCACCGTCGTGACGCCTAGCAAATCTTACCGCTACCGCGACGTGCTTTTGCCTTGCCCCGACCACCTCGTCTACGCGCAAATGGAGCGGCGGAAAATCAACGCCGAG
>JAIEBL010000003.1 GCA_029069015.1 Clostridiales bacterium | reverse complement strand
GTCGGCGCGGGAAAAGCCTATGGTGTTCATGCTGTGGGGCGCGGGCGCAGGCGCGAAAAAGAGCCTGATCGCAAGCCGCCATTTGGTGCTGACGTCGCCCCATCCGAGTCCGCTCTCGGCAAGCCGCGGGTTTTTCGGTTGCAAGCATTTCAGTAAAGCCAACGCGTTTTTAACCGAGCACGGTATGTCGGCGGTGGACTGGGCAAACGTAGACGGCGGGCTTGCGAGCTACTACCGTCACAGCGGCAACATTATGCGCGTATAAGCATATTCTGGGAAGCGTACGAGAAAAAGGAAAGAAATGGAAATTTACGATCATAACACTTTGCATACGGAGAAACAACCGAGCGAGCCGAGAGGGCAGCGCGATACGCTTAAAATCGTGCTTGTCGTTTGCTGTGTCGTTTTGGCAGTCGCACTTGCTGTCGTATCCGTTTGCTTTGCATTTGCGTGCAGCCGTCGCGGTGACGGACAAGAAGAGAACGAACAAAGCGCGTACGCAAAGGTGCGCCCGTCGGTGGCACGGATATGGGCGAGTTCGCCCGGTATGGTAAAGGCGGGCAGCGGCGTCGTGTATAAGATCCGCGCAGGCGAAACGTACGTCATTACCAACCATCATGTGATCGAAGGCTGCACGAGTGTAGAGCTTATATTTGGGGAGAACGACGTTGCGCAGGAGGGCATTGTGCTCGGTTACGACGAGTATCACGATATTGCGCTGATCAAAGTGCAAGGCGCGTTCGGTGAAGCAGTATCGGCGGCTCTGTTGCCCGACGTCGGTACGCGCGTTCTTGCCGTCGGCAATAACCTCGACGAAGGCATTGCGGCATTTGACGGTATTGTGTCGCGTACCGACCGTTTATTGAACGTTGGCGGCGAAAACGGCAAAACCGTACCCGTATGCGCCGTTACAAGCCCCATAAACGCGGGAATGTCGGGTGGAGGCGTATTTATCCTCGGCGGTAAAATCGTCGGCATAGGCACGTATCAGACGGGCCGCGTAAGCGAAAACGGTTCGGACCGACCCGTGGACGGTGTAAGCTATTGCGTCCCGTACGGCATTGCCGAAAAGATTGCCGCGCGCATTATGCGCGAAGAAAGCAACGGCCAGGTGAACAAGCTGAGCGTGGTCGGTGATACGCGTATCGACGACGGCATAAACTTTGAAGACCTGTTTTTTTCGATGCGCCGTCTTCCCAAAGGCTACACGGTGGATGCCGATTCGTTCGTCTCGAGCGAGATGACGGAAGGCTTGAAAGACGGAGATATCGTCGAGCGGTTCGGCTCGCTGACCGTTACGCCGGAGACGCCTTTTTATGCATTCTTTGAAGAAGCCCTGCGGTATGCGCGGGGGGATGCGTACAGTGGCAACGAGCGGTTAAAGGTATGCGTGTTGCGCGGAAACGAGCGCATAACGACGGAATTTAATAGGGTTCATAAAACGGCATAAGGGAACATGAGAAAAGGTATGCGTTCGACAACAAAAAAAATCGCATTTGCACTCGGCGTGCTGCTATCGCTGTTTGCGCTGTTCGGGTGCGCCAAAAAGAACAGCCCCGATATCAAGCCGCACCTGATCGCGCTTTCCGATGCGGAAGAAACATCCGTTCGTCCTATTGATTCGGCGGCAAACACCAAGGGCTTTACGCACGGCGCGACGCTGTCGCAGCAGTTCGACGAATTGCTGGATATGGTATTTGTGCGGGATAACGGTGAAACGTATAAACCCGATTTTGGGCTTGCGTTGCCGCGCATCGAGCAAACGTACAACGCGGCGATCCATATCTTAGACCGCTACATAAAAAACGATTTTACGCCGCTTCAGCGATTGCACGCCATTCACGATTATCTGGCGTACTACGTTTCCTACGACTTCGAACTTTTGGAAAAGGAAAATAACGGCGTGTCGTACGAGGATGACGAACCGTCGTTTACGCCCGAGGGTGCTCTGGTGAAACATAAGGCGGTATGCGACGGGATAACGAAGGCGTTTATGCTGATGTGCGGCATAGAGGGCATCCGTTGCATTCGCGTGACGGGTGAGTACAGCGACGGTGAACAGGCTATCAGGCACGCCTGGAACAAGGTCTGTTTGGATGGTAAATGGTACAACGTGGACGTGACGATGGACGTCTGGCACGTGATGACGGATAAAAACACGCGTCAGGATATTTTGTGTCACGGGTATTTCCTCGTATCTGATGCGGATATCCGCGACGAGGTTTGCGGGCGGCACGTGCAGAGCGGCGAAGATACGATCGACTACGATTGCCTGTATACCTATCCGTACCATGCAAACGAACCGCTTGGAATCGGGGAGTATAAAATGGAGATCACGAGCCAAGAGGAACTTAACGCCGTGTTTTCCGCCGTAAAAGCGAGTAAGCGGGAAATAGGGAAAATAGAACTTAAACTGAATTTTCCCAACTATGATAAAAGCAATCTGGCGCTGCCGAACGCTTATATTTCGCAGATCCGCGCCGCTTACCGACTCGTCAAGGACGCCGACTTTTCACTTAACGAAGCAACGGGGGCGTATCCTTACCAACGTTATCCCGACGGCGTGTTCGTGTTTTTATTTTACAAATAGAAGCGCGGGCGGAAACATGCACCGCGACAACAAGATAAAAGAAAAGGGACGCTTTATACGGTAAAGCGTCCCTTTTACGTTGCTTGTTTTACGCAAAATTATTTCGCGTTCTTTTCGATATAGTCGGCAAGCACGCCTACTTTGGTGAGCTGCTCGACCATTTCGTCGGGAATGGTGATGCCCGTCTCCTCTTCGAGGGCAAAGAGCATTTCCACTACGATGAGCGAATCGGCTTTCAGATCGTCGCGGATATCCGTATCTCGCGTGATCGTATTCTTATCCACCTTTAAATATTTGGCAAGCATTTCGGTGATTTTCTCGAACATTTCCTATTTCTCCTTTTTTGATATTCAGCCGTGGCCTAGGCTTAGCCGTTTAAAATTTCGGTGGCAATCAGCTCGCCCATTTTAGAGCAAGACACGATTTTATTGCCCGACTCTGCAAGGTCGGCGGTGCGGTAGCCTTTGGAAAGCACCGTGTTGATGGCTTTTTCGACGGCGGCGGTTTCCTGCGGCAAGTTGAACGAGGACGAAAGCATCATTGCGGCGGCAAGGATTGCGCCGAGCGGGTTTGCCGTGTCTTTGCCCGCGATGTCGTGCGCGGCAGAGTGGATCGGTTCGTATAAGCCGAGTTTGGTTGCGCCGAGGCTGCTGCTCGGAATGAGTGCATGCGAACCCGTCAGCGTGCCTGCGATGGCGGAAAGAATGTCACCGAACATGGCGGGGCAGAGGATGACGTCGAACTGCGAAGGGTCTTTCGCAAGCTGCGCCGCGCAGCTGCTTACGGGCATATGATTCAATTGTACTTCGGGATAGTTCTGCGCGATTTTGGTGACGGTGGCGCGCCACAGTCTGCCCGATTCGAGAATATCGGCTTTGTCGATACTCGTGACCTTTTTACGCCGCCCCATGGCAACCGTAAAGGCAAGGTCGGCGATCCGTTCTACTTCGGCTATTGCATAAACTTCGGTATCGAACGCTTCCTGTCCGTTCTTACCGTCGCGGTAACCGCGTTGTCCGTAGTAAATGCCGCCCGTTTGGTCGCGTACGAAAACGAGATTGACGCCCTTTTTCGTAAGCGAAGGCTTTAAGGG
>JAIEBL010000299.1 GCA_029069015.1 Clostridiales bacterium | reverse complement strand
GCTCGTACCAATTGCAGTAATAATTGCTTTTTTCAAATTTTCTTTCATTTTTTGCCACTAACTAACATTAATTATTTCAAAAACTAACATTATTATAACATTTTAGCGCAAAATGTCAAGCTAAATATAAAAAGCCTTCACAAGAAAATGCGCACGCTAATTAAAGGCGTGCGTATTTTCATCGTTTGATGAGCTTTTACAGTAACGATGGTCGCGTGTAACTCGGTATCTCAATCATAGCGGTACGGCGTCACCATTGTGCACAAGCGGCGAAGAAAATAGAATTTAAAAATAAATAAAAAAGGCGTACGGGTACGCCTTGTATTTGTGGTATAGCGGCAGGAATGTACCTGCTTTGAAATCGCCCCCGTATGAATGGAAGTTACGCTATCTTTGCAGCCGACGGATACAATGTTCATACGCAATTACCGTCGACAGCCTGGTGGGCAATACAGGACTCGAACCTGTGACTTTCTCCACGTCAAGAAGACACTCTCCCAGCTGAGTTAATTGCCCGCAATACAGTATACATACTATATCATAGGCGAGGGCGGGTTGTCAACTTATTTTGGGGCGGTGCGTTCTCTTCCCGTTTCGGTTGTTTTTACGCAAGCGGACAGATTTTATTTTGGATAAAAAGTTTGCCGTAACGGTTGAACGAACGGCAATACTTGTGGTATACTCTAAACAGAGGTATAAAAAATGTTTCGTATTATGTTCGTATGTCTTGGGAATATCTGCCGCAGTCCGATGGCGGAATACATGCTCAAAAGCAAGCTTTCCTCGCGCGGCATCACTTCCGTGGAAGTGGCGTCGGCAGCGACGAGCGACGAAGAAGTCGGCAATCCCGTGTATCCGCCCGCAAAAGCGCTCTTAAAAAGCAAGGGCATCGACTGCTCGGAAAAACGCGCGCGGCAGCTGCAAAAAAGCGACGGCGACAAGTTCGATCTGTTCATTTGCATGGACAGCCGCAACGTACGCCACGCAAAAGCCATACTCGGCGAAGCGAATGCGGATAAGTGCGTGAAAATGCTCTCCTTCGTGCATTCCGATGCCGACGTCGCCGACCCTTGGTATACACGCGACTTCGAAACGTGCTATAACGATATCGAGCGCGGTTTGGACGCGCTACTCGAAACGCTCCCCAAAGAATAAACCTACACGTATTCGACCGATTCCAAAAACAACCCGTGCGACGGCGCGGGTATTTTTTTTACGCTTTTGCCCTTTGCCTCGGCGGGCGAACAAACCGCGGCGGAAAAGTCGGAGAGTGAGAGCGTGCCGTTTTCGACGCGTAGCAGCGCGGACACGAGAAGGCGCACCATTTTATAGAGAAAGCCGTTTCCGCAAATACGGAACTCGTAGCCGTCGGGTTCGATCCCCTGCCCCTTACGGAAGGCAAATGAGCAATCGTAGATCGTGCGGACGGTCGTTTTTGCCGACGACCCCATACAGTAAAACCCGGAAAAGTCGTGCGTACCCACAATCATCTCGCACGCCTTTTGCAAAAGCGGCAGATCGAGCGGCTTACCTACGCGCAAGGCATAGCGACCGAACACGGGGCTGTCCTGCTCGCTCAGATAGAAGCGGTAAACATAGGTCTTTCGCTTCGCCGCCTTTCGCGCGCAAAAGCCCTCTTCCGCTTCGCAGCAGGAAAGCGCACGGACAGAGGGCGGCAATAATGCATTGAGCGCCGAAGGGAACGACGCGGCGGGTACGGGCGTTTCGCAGGCAAAGGAAACCGCCTGATGCAGTGCGTGCACCCCCTCGTCGGTACGTCCCGACGCCGTGACGGCGACTTCCTGCTTTACGAGCGCGGAGAGCGCCTGCTCCACCGCCGCCTGCACCGTCACTACGTTCTTTTGTTTTTGCCAGCCGTGAAAATCCGTGCCGTCGTAAGCGATATACAGTAAATACGTTTTCATAGCAGCACTGTGACAAACGCCCAACCGAACCAATTGTAGCGGAGCACCAAAATCGCAAAGAAGAGCGCGAGCAAAATAAACGCCGCTAAAAAGTCACGGAAACGCAGCCGCAGGAC
>JAIEBL010000298.1 GCA_029069015.1 Clostridiales bacterium | reverse complement strand
GTTGTCGCCGACGCCTACGCCGCCCTGTCCGAAGTATCCGTTCGAGGGGTGCGCTTTCCACGAACTGGTCGTCGTCATTCCATGAGAGGTGGTCGTGGCACACTTGTGTCCGCCGCCCGCCGTCTGCGTACCGCCTAAACCGTGACAGACGTTACCGCCGCCCCAAGAGCCGCTTACCACCGGTTGGTACATACCGTCTGCACCCGTCAGTCCGCCGCCTGCGCATGTGCACCCTGCGGGGAACGTGTAGGACGCCCAGGTTGCGCCACCGCCACCGCCCGCTACCATAAGTACGTCGCCGCTGTAATCTGCCGTTACGGTCGTGGGTTCGAATTTCTCTGTAGTCTTTGTCCAAGCGCTGCTGTACGTTTTGTAGTCTTTCAGTTGTCCGTGGTTGGAGAGGGCAAAGTGCGTTGCGCCACCACCCGTGCCTGCGCCGGTAGACAGAACACCGCCACCGCCGTTCCAGCCTCCGCCTTTGGCTGCCCCGCGTTCATTTGCATTCGCTGCCACGACTGCGTTGCGGTAGATGTCCGAGCCTTTTCCGCCTACGGCAACGTAGATCGTTACGAACGAATTGCCCGTAATTTTGTAGTAGCCCTTAACGTAGCCGCCCTTACCGCCGGCTACGCCGCCGTCGCCAGTACCGCCTTGTGCACCCCATGCTTCCAACAGGTATACACCCGGAGCGAGTTTTACGCTCTGTACGCTCCCGTCCATACCGACGTTGTTGCCTGTAGTGCACTTGGTGTCTACTATGTTCTTCGTGTACGTTCCGTTGTAGTTAAACGTAGCGATTCTTCCGTCGGCGGAAACGTTGCTCCCGCCCGAAAGAGAAACGGCGGTAATAGCGGCGGAAAGGGAAATATCTTCCTTAATAGCCTTGCTCGAAGCATTCGCCGCAAAGTCTACGCCCAATATGCCCACACCGCCTACGGCTTAAAGATATTTGCCTTATGAAAACGGGAGAGGATTATGATTATGGTAGCATGGAGCTATTCTTTTGCTCTGTCATCCCGACCGTAGTGGAGGGATCTAGCGAGCAAGGCGAGCGTATATTAAATTTTAATTTACGCTTCGCTGGATTCCTCGGCGCGCCTTCGGCGCTGTTATACTCCGCTTCGCTCCGTGGCGTTCGCGCTCTGCGCTCGGCTGAGCGGAATGACAGAGTGGAGGAAACAGCTCGCTTTGCCATAATCATAGCGCTTGCTCGTTTTGACGGAGTGAGGCGGCACTGACAAGCTTTATAAAATGAACCGCTTATTTTGCATTACAACAAATGTGCCGAGGTGTTAACCGCGAAATTCGTCTAAAATTCGGGAGTTTTCGCAAAGGCAGGGAACGGAAGCCGAGGGCAAAAATGTTTACAAATCGGTTTTTGTATGATATACTATAACAAATAGTAGGGTTAAAAACGCAGACGGATGCTATCGAAAAGAGTACAGGACAGTTTCACCACGCAAATACAGATCCTCATGCCCGACCATATCAACGGGCAGAGCAGAATGTTCGGCGGGCGCATTATGGAATGGCTCGACGTGGTTGCGGCGGTGGTGGCGCGTCGGCACAGCGGGTGCGAAGTCACCACGGCATGCGTGGACTCGGTGGCGTTTTTAGCGCCTGCGTACGTCAATTCCACCGTGATCATCGAAGGGCGCATGACCTACGTGGGCAATACGAGCATGGAAGTGCGGGTAGACGCGTTTACCGAAAGTCTGTCGGGCGTGCGTAAACAGATCACCAAAGCGTACTTCGTGTTGGTTGCGCTCGACGAAGCGGAAAAGCCGATCACCGTACCGCGCCTGATTTGCGAGACGGAAGAGGAAAAAGCCGAATTCGAAAACGGAAAAAAGCGCGCACAGATACGGGCGGAACTTAGGGCAATGCAATAGCAGAGTGCTGTTGCAAAGAGCGTAAGTGGCAAAGTTGCGCGGAATAAGAAAGCGCGCGGCAATACGGGCGGAACTTAGAAATATGCAATAGGCGAAAGCCGTAGTGAGATAGAGTAAGCCGTTAAAAGAAGAAGCGGAAAACCGAGGGGAGCGGAGTAGAAGCAAGATGGCGAGCAAAGAACAGATGCTGCAAAAAGAGCGGGAGCGTGCGCTCGGCGAGTTGTTCGTAGGCGAATGCCGCGCGGATGAGCCGAACTACGATACGTTGCGCACGATGATCAAGAGCGGGGCGGACGTGTGCTATAAGCATGCGACGGCTTTGCATTGGGCGGCGAAGAAGCTTGATTTTGCGCTGGTGTTGTTTTTGATTGAAAACGGCACGCTCAGCGAGCCGATTTCCACGAGCACGATCGCGAACATGTGTAACGCAAAGGGTTTCAACGAAGAAAAGGAGCAGAAGTTTTTCGAGGTGATCGACGCGGTGCGCAGAAAGCGGGGCGACGGTGGTATCGAACTGTTCGTCCCCTACATAAACGCGATGGCGGCGCAAGGAAGGTTAGACAAGTTAAAGACGCTCATGGCGCGCTATTACTTAACCGAAACGGAAGTGGCGGGTGAGATCTTTACGCGCATTATTTTCGAAGTTATTCTCGGCGTGCACGATGAAATGCTCGACTTTATCAACGCGCACGTTCATTGGCAGACGCCCGCCGCGCTCGATATGGCGGTAGCGGGCGGCGATTGGGTCGTGCTCGAATACCTCATAAAGGAAGGGAAAGTCAAACCGCAGCCCTCCGAAACGGCGGTCGGGCAAGCGATCTTCGGCGGCGCGGCGGAGGTGCTCGACATTCTTATGCACTGCGGCTATACGTTCGGCGGCAATGCGCTGTTTCTGAAAAAGGCGTGCCGTGCGGCGTTTAACGACGGGGGCAGAATGCTACGGTATCTACTTAACCACGGTTATTCGCCGCTCAGCAAGTACGACGGTCGCACCGTGCGCGAGAACGCCATGATCGACGACAACAAAGCCGTGCTTGCGGTGCTCGACGAGCTGGGCGCATAACGGACCTTTTTGCCTACCCGTAGGCAAAGGAGATTTTAATGGACGAAACGATGGAAGAACGCGTCGAACACAACGACCCCGAAGCATTGAAGCTGTTGGGCGAAAAGAAGCTTGCCGACGGCAACACGCAGGAAGCAAAACGGTATTTGCGTCTTGCGGTGCAGCTCGGCAATACTTCGGCTTGCTACAACCTCGGGCAACTGTACCTACTCGACGGCGAACCCGAAAAAGCCCTTGAAGTATTCCGGGAAGGGCAGCGCGGCGGGGACGAAACGTGTGCGTACAGTCTTGCGGAAGAGCTTTTAAAGCAAGACGACGAAAACGCGCTGTCGTATATCACCGAGTATGCCGACAACGACGACGAAGCGAGCATACGGCTCTTAATCAACTACTACGATACCGCAGGAAACCATAAGCAAACCGACTATTGGAAAGAGCGGTTGAAAGCCTTGGGCGGCGAGTAAGGAAACACGAGATTGAACGAAGAAGAAAAGAACAACGAAAATATGAAGTCGGCAGAGGATGCAAGTAGCGAAAAAACTTCCGACGAAACTATCCGAGAACCCAAAGATAGTATTGAGCTTTTCAAGAAAAAGAAAAGAAACGGTGTTTACTACAATAAGCGGCCGCAAAAAGAACTGGACGCGATGCAGTCGCGAAAGTCGCTTTTTATGTACGGCAGTACGCTACTCTTTGCCGTGTCGCTGTTTTTACAGGTAGAGGGAAGATTACGTTTTTACGAAAACAGCAAGCTCTTTGCGCTCTTTACCGCGTACGTACTGCTTTTATTGGCGCTCATCGTCTTTACCGTGTATATTGCGTTTTTAGGTCGTACGGGGCAAAAGATCGCACCCACGATCAAAGAAAAGTATGTACAACGCGGCGGGCTCGACCGTTTCACGTTTCGGTCCTACGAATGGTTCAATGCCATGCACTTCGTGCTCGCCGCTGCCGAAATCGCCGTATCGGTGTATAAAATCGGCGTTTGGGGCGTGCTCAATATCATTGCGTCGGTGGGTTCGGCGGTGCTCTCGCTCCTCTCGCGCAACGTGTTGTATAAGGCGAATGCGGGGCAGCTGACCTACGTGCCCGCAAAGGAAGACGAGTAAAAGAATTCGGAATGCAGAATGGGAAGCGCCAACGGAAAAAACAAAAGCATGGCTATCCGAGAATTGAAAAATTGTATGCTCTGCCCGCGCAGGTGCGGGGCGGATCGCACGAAAACAAAAGGTGCGTGCGGCGAGAAAGACAAAATGCGCGTTGCGAAAGCAATGTTGCATTTTTTTGAAGAACCGCCCATCAGCGGCACGAAGGGGAGCGGCGCAATATTTTTCTACGGTTGCAACTTGCGTTGCGGCTATTGCCAAAACGCCGCGGTGTCGCGGGACACGAGCGGCGGCGGCGAGGTAAGCGAGGAAGAGCTTTACAAGGGTATGCTCGACTTGCAGCAACAGGGCGCGCACAATATAAACCTCGTGACGGCGGCGCATTTTGCTCCGCTTGTGGCAAGGGCACTGCGGCGCGTAAAGCCCCGGCTTACGATTCCCGTGGTCTACAACAGTTCGGGCTACGAGCTACCCGAAGCCCTCGCGCTCTTCGAGGGGCTTGTAGACGTATACCTGCCCGATTTCAAATATGCCGACTCTTCGGCGGCAAAACGGTACTCCGCCGCCGAGGATTATCCTTGTGTTGCGCAGGAAGCGATCAAAGAAATGGTGCGGCAGGTGGGGGCATACCGTGAAGAAGGCGGGCTCGTAAAGAAGGGCGTCATCGTGCGCCACCTCGTGTTGCCGGGGCTCAGCCGCGACGGCGAGCGCGTGATGCGGATCATCGCCGAAAAGTTTCCGTGCGCTAGGGTGAGCGTTATGCGGCAGTACACCCCCGACTTTAACAAAACGGGCGACCCTCATTTGGATCGCACCGTTACGAGCTTGGAATATAACCGCGTGGTAAACGCCGCGCGTGAATTGGGATTAGAGGGGTTTATGCAGGGCGCAGATTCTGTGGGGACGCGCTTTACGCCCGATTTTTAGGCGTATTCGCTTGGGGCTATTCCGCCTCTTTATGCGCGACTTTGCTTGCCCGTTCCACCGTGCTCTTGTTTACGTGCAGTATGCGCGCAATCTGCCGCAAGGAAGCGCCCTGCTCTTGCAGGGAGAAAACGAGCGAACCCAGTGTTTGCGCGTCGAGCGACGCGGCGCTCTCGGGGGTAAGGTGCGCCGTAAGCCGCAAAAGGTGCGCGCGCACTTCGTCGTCGGTGGGCGGCGTTTTTTTTATGCCCGTCAGAAACGCGCGGGCGGGCGGCTGCTCCATTTCTTCGGCGAAACGGAACACGCTGTCGTCGAGTAGAAACAGCAGCGAATCGGAATATAGGCCTTTCCGTGTTTTGTACGCGTTATAGGACGAGTAAGGATAGGTAAGCGGTTGATTTTCGGAAAGCGGCAGACGGTGCACGAACCGCACCGCGTCAACCAGGTCACTTTCCGTTTCCAGCGGTTCGGACAAAAAACGGTCGTAAAAGAGCTTTCCGCTACGCTCGTACTTGTCGTTGGCGTATACGGCGTATTTGGAAGTGAGCGTCTTGATCGACTCGCCGAAATGCCGCAGTCCCTCTTTGATCACCAAATGTACGCATTCGGGAAACAGACAGTACGCGTAGCATTCCATAAGGTCGTGCTCGGCGGTCTGCCGCAGTAGCGTCGTAAAAAAAGCACAGTCGGCGTCTTCCGTAAGAATGAGCCGATTGTTCCCTTTAAGTATGATATGATACATGCCGCTTAGCGACCGCGCCCTTGCCTTTCTTGCCATACGTTCATTATACCCCTTTAAGCGCGCAATTGTCAACCATCCGTCCCCGTGTCTTACAAAGGTGGAGTCGAAAAATCGGGGAAAGGACGCCGTGTTTTGCTTGACAACGTACAAATGGGGGGATATACTGAATGCGCAAAAACGAGTTTGCGGTGGAGGAACTTATACGTGAAGCTTGCCAAGTACAAAATCGTTATGATCGTAGCGGCATCTTTCGGTACGCTTGCTATCCTGATGTTGCTTGCGCCCGGCGTGTCGATACGGGCGCTTGACAAGTGGGAAGGCGTGATGGGCTTTAAAATGGCATTCGGCATCGAAAAAGACGCAAAGTTCAATTTCGGGTTCTTCCTGCCCTTCCTGCTTGCGCTCATAGGCATCGTGCTGACGGTCGTATCCTTCTTTATCAACAACAAGATCGTTAAAATCATTGCGGGTTCGGTGTTCGCGCTTGCGGCGTTGTTCTTCTTCTTGTATTTGCCTCTTTATCCGACGCTTGCCGCAAGTCAGATGACGAAAGAAGCTATCAAAGGTATGATGAAGGCAAAGTATATCAAGCTCGGCGGCGGTGCAGTCGCAGCGGCAATCTTTTCTCTGCTTGCGAGCGGTGCTACGTTTTTCGGCACGTTCGTCTTAAAGGACTGAGTTTTTTCAAAACGAATAAAAGCACGCTTTCCTGTATTGAAAACGGGGAAGCGTTTTTTCTTTGTCGTTTTCGTCACCAGACCCTTGCGACGGCGCAGCCGATAATGCAGCCTGCGAAGGTAGCAAAGAGTGCGACGGGGACGGCGTAGCCTAATTTTTTGACGTTGCTTTGCGAGAAGTAGATCGTGGCGATGTAGAAGACCGTTTCGCTCGAGCCGTAGATGACCGACGCGCATTTGCCGACGAACGAGTCCGCACCGTACTGCGTAAAGATGTTTTCGAGGACCGCGAGCGCACCCGCGCCCGAAAGGGGACGGATGATGATCAGCTCAGTCAGTTCGGGCGGGATGCCGATCCTGCCGAGAATCGGGGCGGCGGCGCGGCTGACGTATACGCTGACGCCGCTCTGCCGAAAGACTTCCACGGCGACGAGCACGGCGAGCAGATACGGAAAAACGTTTGCCATAAGACTCAACGCGCTTCGCGAGCCTTCGATAAACGCGCCGTAGCTGTCCTTTTTACGGGCGGCGGCGATGACCAGCACGAGCACGAAGAGGATGGGGATAATGTATGCGGTCATAGTCTTTGCACCTTTCTTTCGCGCAAGAATGCGCCGCGCACTTTCTTTACCTGTTTGTTTGCTTTTTGCAGCCGCGCGGTTCGCTTTTCCTCGCTTTCGCCCGCCCGCTTTTCTTCGCGCTTTTTTTGCCGCCATGCCCCGAACCGTTCCAAAAGCTTTACCGCCGTTATGCCCAAGACGGTGGATGCGATCGTAGCGACGGTGGCAGGCAGCAGGAAATCGACGGGGTTGACCGCGCCGTGGGTGGCGCGCAGCCCGATAACGGTGGTGGGGAGTAGCTGTAAGCTCGTGCACGATATCACCGTCAGCATCTTCATATTTTTTGTTGCTCGGATAGGGGCGGTTTTCCTCTTTGCGGTGCTTCCGTCCTCGACGGGCTTCGGCTTTTTCTTTTTGCGGAGTTTTGTGTCCTCGACAGGTTTTGCGGTTTCGTCCTCGACGGGCGTTTCGGGTGTTTCCGTTTTAGGGATTTCTTTTTCCATTTCGCGGATGGCTTTGATCGCCATAGGAGTGGAAGCATTACCGAGCCCCAAAAGGTTTGCCGCCATGTTCATCGTTACGTACTTTTCGCCCTCTTTAGATAGACCGGGGAAAAGGAACTTGACGACGGGGTGCAGGATTTTTCCCAAAAAGTCGGCGATACCCGTTTTTTCCACGATGCCGAAAAAGCCGAGCCAAAACCCGTAGAGGGCGCAAAGCTCTATCGAGAGTTTTACCGCCGCATGGCTGCCCGCGATCATTGCCGTGACCGCCTTCCCCGGGTCGGTAAAAAGTAGCGCGCTGACCGCGCCGAGTAGCATGACGTACCAAACCTTACTCATGGTACAAGTATATTATCCGAAAAGGCATAATACGCCCGTATCAAGCAAAAAAACCGAAAATCCGCAGGAAAGCGCTATCCCCTTGCCGCGCAGGAAAGACTGTATAAACGATAAGACCGTAAACCGCGCGGGGAACAATTGACAAAACGGGCGCAGAAAGTTATAATCGAATATATAAAAACCGAAAGGAGAAGAAGCAAGTGAAAGTATGTAGTTCTTGCGGGAAAGAAGGCGACGACGCATACGTAGCGTGCCCCTTCTGCGGCACGCAATACGAAGACGCCACTCCCGCAAACGAAGACGCGACGCAATCCGTAGAAGAGCCGCAAGCGGAAGAACGGACCGCGGCGGCGGAAACGATGCCCGAAGCGGAAGAACCGGAAGAAAAATCGGTTTGGGCGAAGAAAGAATTCGGCAAAAAGGCGGAAAGGTTCGAAAAGAAGAATCATTTTATCGTAAACGGTATCGTGGCGCTTTTCTCGCTTCTTCTTTTCATTATGACGTTTTTTGCGGGTGCGAAGATCGCGCTTGCATTGACGTCGGACGAAGGTTTCTTTTCTTTACTTGCCGAAGACGAGGAAGAGATCGACCTCGATTTTGATATCGACGAGGCGTATTTTGATTACCTGTACGGGAAGCCCGACGGAATAAACCAAAGCACGATCGATATTCTCGTCGGCGCGTTCGGTCTTATCGAAACCGACAAAGACAAAATGGCAAAGTATATCTCGGACGTTTCCGTCAAGTACGCCGAAGCGCTCGAAGATGCGTACAAAAAATACGAAAAAGATATTGCAAGGATAGCAAAAATCAAAGACGAAGAAAAGGCGGAAAAAGAAGCTGAGAAGCTTCTTAAAAAGATGGCAGACTATGCGGCGAAAAAGAGCGGCGTTAACGTGATCAAAGTAAATTACTACATGGCGCGTCTGCACCTATTGGAAAATAACGGTATGATTAATGCGTACACAGGTTCGGCTGTGGCGATCGTCACGGGCGTGCTGTTGCTCGGCACGCTGATTTCCACGTTCGTCTTCACGATTCTTGCGGCCGCCTCGCTCGCAAAGCGCAGACCGGTGACAAAGCCTTTCCGTGCGCTGACTACGCCGCTTGCATTCCTGCTTACGGCGTTTGCAATAGGCGGTATCAACCCGATCGCGACGGTAAACGGTGTGAGCGTCGCATGCGTAGTTTTGTCGCTCGTGGGCATACTGCTTCTTTGCGCGGCAAAGCGTCTTATCGTCGACGAAGCGTCGACTTTTACCGTCAAGAGTCTGATTCGCGGCGGCGTTAGCTTGCTTTGCACGCTGATTGCGTTCTTCCTGCTCTGCGGCACGTTGTTTACCGTTAAAATCGGCAAATACACGGTACACGCTTCGATGGGGCTTGCCGTCCGAGAGCTTTTGCGCGGCGCGTCGTACGGCGGGGATCGGCTTTATTCGTTCGGCAGACAAATCGGCGATACGGCGTTTATGACGCAGACGGGCAGTTTGCTTGTGTGGATATTCGCTGTTACGCTTGCGGCAAAATGCGTCTTTGCGGCTTGGCACGACCTCTATACGGGCAATGACGGGAATGAAAACGGCAACGGCAAAAAGACCTCATCGATGGGCTTCTCGATCGCTGCCGCCGTCCTTACGGTGGTTTCGCTCGTACCGACGTTCATTACGTTCAGCGCGTGCAAACCGAGCGTGAGCGTCGGCATCGTGTTCGCGCTCGTCTTCTGGGTGGGCAGTGCGGTCGCAAAAGCTGTTTTAGTGAGCAAGCAGCAGAACGCCGAAGAAGACGAAGAGTAAATAATATTCCGCTTTTTTGGTCGTAAAAAAGCTTGGCAAAAAACGATCAAGGAGGAGGGCACTCTTGAATTGTGTCCCCCTCCTTTAATTCACCCCTCCGCCTCAATTCTTAATTCTGCATTCTTAATTCGTTAAATCCCTTGCGTTAAAATTTCCGCTATGGTATAATTTTATGACAAAGACGCCCGAAAACGAGGGCAAAAAACGGAAAAGAGCAAAGAAATGAAAAAGCAGAAATTTTATCTTACGACGCCGATTTACTATCCGAGCGGCAAATGGCATTTGGGGCATTGCTACACCACCGTGTACGGCGATGCGATCGCGCGGTTCAAGCGCAGAGAGGGGTTCGACGTCTTCTACTTAACGGGGACGGACGAGCACGGGCAGAAAATCGAAAAGCGCGCACAGGATGCGGGAGTCTCGCCAAAGGCGTTCGTGGACGGGCTCGTGGACGAGATCAAACAGCTTTGGAACGTTTTGGATATTTCCTACGACGGATTTATCCGTACGACGGACGAGCAGCACGTCAAGACCGTGCAGAAAATCTTCAAGCAGCTCTACGACCAAGGCGACATCTACAAGTCGCGCTATAAAGGTAAGTACTGCACGCCCTGCGAATCGTTCTGGACGGAAAGCCAGTTAAAAGACGGAAAGTGCCCCGACTGCGGGCGGGACGTCGTGGACGCCGAGGAGGAAAGCTACTTCTTCCGCCTGAGCAAGTACGCGCCGCGCATCCGTAAGCTTCTGACAGAAACGGACTTTCTGCAACCCGAAAGCCGCGTCAACGAAATGGTGAACAACTTTATCGACGCGGGGCTGGAAGACTTGGCGGTGTCGCGCACGAGCTTTACCTGGGGCGTGCCCGTCGAGTTCGACAAGGGGCATATCGTCTACGTTTGGATCGACGCGCTTTCCAACTATATCACGGCGCTCGGCTACGGCAGCGAAAACGAAGAAAACTATAAAAAGTATTGGCCCGCCGATCTGCACCTTATGGCAAAAGAAATCGTGCGCTTCCATTCCATCATCTGGCCGGCAATGCTGATGGCGCTGGATTTGCCGCTTCCCAAAAAGGTGGTGGGGCACGGTTGGCTGTTGTTCGACGGCGACAAAATGAGCAAGAGTAAGGGAAACGTTATCGACCCGTTTATTCTTGCCGATCGCTACGGGTCGGATGCCCTTCGCTACTATCTGCTTCGGAGCATGCCGTTCGGTGCGGACGGCGCATATTCGAGCGAGGCATTCTTAACGCGGCTCAACACAGACCTTTGCAACGACCTCGGCAACCTGCAACGCCGTACGCTCAAAATGGCGGAGCAGTATTTCGGCGGCAAAATCGCAAAAGCGGAAAAGAATCCCGACGACGCATTCTTAACCGATAAAATAGACGGCGTGTACGGCGAGGTCAAAGCGTGCATGGACGCGTACCGTCCGCAGTCCGCGCTTGAAAAGATTTTCGAGCTTATCGGGCTTGCGAATAAGTACGTGGA
>JAIEBL010000297.1 GCA_029069015.1 Clostridiales bacterium | reverse complement strand
GAGTATTATATCGGTAGGGTAAATTCGGGTCGATTTCAAGTCTTACTACATCCTTTAAGTTGCCTACGAATTTCCAAAACTAACAGGAGGTCAGCAAGGATGGCAGACAAGATTTTGACTTGCAAGGATTGCGGCAAAGAGTTTACCTTCACCGAGGGTGAACAAGCTTTCTATGCGGAAAAAGGCTTCACCAATGAGCCTGCACGTTGCCCCGAGTGCCGCAAGGCGCGCAAGGCAGCTCGCAGAGAGCATATGCAGCAGCAACAACAATAGCCAGCGAAGCGGTACCCAGCTGAACCCGGTTTAGTTGGAGTACCGCTCCGCTAACAGTCAAAAGCGCAAACGGCGTCGGTGATTTTCACGGACGCCGTTTTGTTTTGTCTTTTTGTTCGGTGGCGGTAAATGCAGCGGGTACAAAAGAAAACATTTGCTTTTTGGCGTGTACTATGTTATACTAAAAAGAGAGATATACGGAGGAAGCCCAAGAGAAGTATGGCACGAATCGCGCTTCGGGCACAGGCGGTGTCGCCGTCGCTTACGCTCGCAATTACAGCACAGGCAAAAAGAATGAAGGTGGAAGGGAAAGCCGTGGTATCGTTCGGTGCGGGCGAACCCGACTTCAATACGCCCGACTATATCTGCAAAGCGGCAAAAGACGCGCTTGATATGGGGCTTACCAAATACACGCCGGCGGCGGGTACGGAAGCTTTGCGCGCGGCTGTTGCGGATAAACTCAAAGCAGACAATCATCTTTTGTATGCGCCCGAAGATATCGTGATTTCCAACGGCGCAAAGCACGCGCTGTTCAATGCGTTTTCGGCGATACTGGACGAAGGCGACGAAGTGATCATTCCCGCGCCGTATTGGCTTACGTATCCCGAGCTTGTTAAACTCTGCGGCGGCGTTAACGAGTTCGTGCGGACAAAAGCGGAAAAAGGCTTTAAGCTGACGGCGGCGGAGCTTGAAAAAGCGATCACCCCGAAAACGAAAGCGGGTCTGATCAACAACCCTTGCAATCCGACGGGCGCGGTCTATTCGGAAAAAGAGCTCAAAGCCCTTGCGCGCGTTTTGGAAAAACACGAAGAAATCTTTATCATATCCGACGAAATCTACGAAAAACTCATTTACGATTTGCCCCCGTGTTACTCGATTGCCGAGTATTCGCCGCAAATCAAAGCGCGCACGATCCTCGTAAACGGCGTCAGCAAAACGTACGCTATGACGGGGTGGCGCATCGGCTACACGGCGAGCGATCGGGCGGTTGCAAAGGCAATCGCGGGCATGCAAAGCCACACGACTTCCAACCCCAACGCAATCGCGCAGTACGCGGCGTTAGGCGCCTATACGGGTAGCGAGGGCGAAGCCTTTTTGGCGCAGATGCGGCAAACGTTCGATACGCGCCGCAAGTACATGATCGAAACGCTCGAAGGGATGCAACCGCTTACGTATATTCGCCCAGAAGGCGCGTTCTACATGATGGTGGGCGTGGAAAAACTTTTCGGGAAGCAGACGCCGCGTGGGGTAAAAATCGAGAGTGCGTATTCGTTCGCAACGGCACTCCTCAGTGAGTGCGAAGTGGCGGTGATTCCCTGCGAACCGTTCGGCGCGGACGGCTACGTTCGCCTGAGCTACGCCATATCGCTTGAAGATATCAAAGAGGGGCTTTCCCGCATAAAAGCGTTTGCGGATAGCTTGCGGTAAACCAAGGCGCATATACTTAGACTGTATAACTTTAAAAGGATTGTTTTAACCGAACACGGTTTGACAATAAAACAAAAAAATAAAAGAGAGGGAAAGGAAAATGATCGAACTTATCTACGGAGCTAAGGGAAGCGGTAAAACGCAGGCAATCATCGAGAAGGCAAACAAGGCGGCGGAAACGAGCAACGGCAACGTGGTGTTTATTACGCCCGTGGATAAATACAGCCTCGACATCAAAAACGCGATCCGTTTCGTTGTGACAGGCGAGCACGATATCAAGAAGGGCTGCGCCTTAGAGGCGTTCATTAAAGGCATGATCGCGGGCAACGCCGACATCAAAGAATTCTATATCGACGGCATCGCGCGCATCGGCGAAATCGACGTTGTGCCCTTCATCCACAAGCTCGACGCACTCTCCACGAAATACAAAGTGCATTTCACCGTAACGCTCAGCATGGCCGAAGTGCCCGACGAGCTCAAACGGTATCTGTAATTTAAAAGGAAGCAATGAAGTTTACCCAAGCGCTGCTGAAAGTATCGCGTGCACAAATCGAACAAATGTGCGGCGAGGATTTTGCCGCTCGCGCGGCAAGCATTCTTTCGCTGCTGTTTCCCGCGCTCGGCGCGCTGTCGTCTGTAACGGAAGAAGCATACGCATCATTCGACGGCGATCCCGCGCCCCTCGTAAAGGTAGACGAAGGCACGTTCTTTTTGGAGCTTTGGCACGGGCCAAGCTTAGGCTATGAGGATATACCGTTTGCGGTGCGTTCCTGTCTGCCTGCTCAAAGCGATGAAGGGGCGCTTCTTGCAATCGCACCGCTGATCGCGTGCTACGTTTCGGCGTACGTCGATTTGCTCGACGCGGGCGAAATCGACTACGGCGACGAAGTGAACTTTTGTGTTGGCTACGGCGACGGAAGCTTGCTCACGGCGGGGCAGTGCGCCTCAGAAATGGGGCTTCCCGTAGGCAAGCTGATCTGCGCGCTTAAAGAAGACGAAAACGCCGATTTTTTGGGAATGGGTATACCCCGCGGAAAAATCGTGGTTTTTCGGACAGACGAGGAAGAGATCGTCAATACGATCGGCTACGCGTTCGACGAGTACGGCTACGTGCTCGATCCCCATACTGCGGCAGCGGTGTATGCCATGGAAGAATACACGGAAAGCACAGACGACGAACGCGTGACGGTGGTGCTCTCTACTGCGTCGCCGCATCTGTTCGCGTCCGAGGTTTTGACGGCGATCGGCGAGCAGAGCACGGGTTCTTTTCGGCGTGACCTCAAACTTTTGGAAGAGGTCACAGCGCTCGATGCTCCCGAATCGCTTATAAAATTATCCGAAAAGGCAAAACTTTTTACGGGTACGATGAAAGCGGAAGAACTCTCCGAAGCGCTCAGGGCGCTCGCAAGCAAAACAGAAAAGTAAGGTATAAAAAACGTATGGAAGCAGAAGAAGCAAAGAAAAAAGTCGTATTCAGTGCCGTAAAACCTACGGGCAGCATGACGCTCGGCAACTATGCGGGCGCGCTTGCGAACTGGGTGGCGATGCAGTCCGACCCTTCCTACGATTGCTTTTATTGCGTGGCGGATCTTCACAGCATCACGGTGGACGTGCCGCCTGCCGAGTTTCGCAAGGATACGCTCGACGATCTTGCGACCTATCTTGCGCTCGGTTTGAACCCCGAAAAGAGCGTGCTGTTCTTGCAGTCGCACGTTTCGGCGCATGCCGAGCTTGCCTGGGTGCTCAACTGTCATACGCAGTTCGGCGAGGCGCGGCGCATGACGCAGTTCAAAGAAAAGAGCAAACGTGCGCCCGAAAACGTGAACGTGGGGCTGTTCGATTATCCCGTGCTGATGGCGGCGGATATTCTCTTGTATCAAGCCGAACTCGTGCCCGTAGGGCAGGACCAAAAGCAACACGTGGAGCTTGCGCGTACGATTGCCCAACGCTTCAACAATAAGTATTCGCCCACGTTTACCGTGCCCGAACCCATTATGCCCAAAGTGGGCACGAAGCTGTACAGCTTGCAAAACCCGACTGCCAAAATGAGCAAGACGGACGAAAACCCCGCGGGCAGCGTGCTGTTACTCGATCCGCCCGAAGAGATCATGCGAAAGTTCAAACGCGCCGTCACCGACAGCGACACCTGCGTAAAATTCGACCGCGCGAACAAGCCGGGGATCTCCAACCTGCTTACCATCTATTCGGTGTTTGCGGGCGTTTCGCTTGCGGCGGCGGAAAAGGAATTCCAAGGCAGCGATTACGCGGCGTTTAAGCAGAGAACGGGCGAAGCGGTCTGCGCGTTTTTAGCGCCCGTGCAAAAGGAATACAAGCGACTCATTGCCGATAAAGCGTACCTGTCGCAGGTCATGAAAGACGGCGCGGAGCGTGCACGGCGCATGGCGTATAAAACGCTTTCGAAGGTGTACCGCAAAGTAGGGTTCGTGCAACCGTAGTTTTAAAACGACGGTTGTTATAAGAAAGTATAAAAAACGCAGAAATGTACGGATACGTAGTGCCTATCAAGGCGGAATTGAATCAAGCGGACTTTTGCCTATACCGCGCGTTCTATTGCGGGATCTGCATGAGTACGAGCAAAATGTTCGGGCAGTGGCCGCGCTTTACCACCAACTACGATATGGTGTTTTTGAGCGTGCTTTTGCACGACTACGAACAGACGCAGGTCACGTTCCGTAACTGCGGGTGTATCTGCAATCCCAAAAAGAAGACGGTGGTTTGCCGCAACGAGCTTTTCGATAAAATCGTAGCCGTCAATATACTTCTGAGCTACTGTAAGGCAAACGACGACGTACTTGACGGCGGCGGCGCAAAAAAACGCATGGCACGCCGTATGCTCAAAAAACACTACGAAAAAGCGGCGGCGATGCTACCCGAGGCCGACGAAATCATACGGAGCGAGTACGAAAGGCTGCGCGCTCTTGAGGCGGCGAATACCGTGGGCGTCGACCGCGTTGCCGATTGCTTCGGGGCAATGATGGAGCGTTTGGGCGTGTGTCTGACAAACACGACGGACGAAAAACTGAAAAAGCTCCTGTATAACGTGGGAAAGTTCGTATATATCGCAGACGCGCTCGACGACCTCGGCGAGGACGATAAGCATAAGCGGTATAATCCGTTACTCGCCGCATTCGGCGGATTTAAAAGCCGCAAGCAGTTTATCGAAGACAACCGTGCGGCGCTTACATTCCTGCTTGCGAGTACCGTCAACCGCGCCATCGAATGCTTTAACGGCATTACGTTTACGGGTGCGAGCGACCTGCTCAAAAATATCGTGCATAAAGGGCTTCGGGCAAAGTGCGAAGAGCTCCTCGGTAGCCAAAAGAAATTGCCGCCCCCGAAGTTATAAAGCCCACGCTTCGGAAAGCGGCGAAGCGTGAAAAAATAAAAAAAGTAAAAAAGGGTATGCAAAACTGTTGGATATTTTCGGGCAATCGGTTATACTGATAGAAAGAGCCGGAAGGCGTCGTTTGGACAGAACAGCAAGGAGTCATTGATGAAAGATCCCTATTCCGTGTTGGGGCTTACCCCCGACGCGAGCGAAGAAGAATTAAAGGAAGAATACGAAGCGCTCAAAGCCGAGTACGGCGAGCAGCGTTTCAAGTCGGGCGAGGAAGGCAACGAAGGCGCAAAAAAACTCAGCGAGTTGGAAGCGGCTTGGTCGCAGATTTCGGCTGACCTTCAGAAGAAAGAAGCCAAAGAAAAGTTCGGCGACGGCGATTACGGCGAAATCGACGACCTTATCAAAAAGGGCTCGTACGATGAAGCGCAAGCCCGTTTGGACGCCATCACCGACCGCAATGCGCAGTGGCACTATTTGCAGTCTATCGTATACTATAAACGCGAATGGCTCTCCGACAGCCGCGCGCAGCTTGCCACGGCGGTGGAAATGGATCCCACGAACGAGAAGTACAAAACCGCGCTCGAAAAGCTGGATATGGTGATCGGAAACCCGAACGCCGATGCCCGCACGCTCGGCGCAGATCCGAATATGCCGCCACCCGATATGCAAAACGGGCAGCTTTGCGGCGGCAACGCGCTCAGCAACTGCTGCCTCGCGTACTGCGTGACCGATTGCTGTTGCCAGATGACGCGCTGTTGCGGGTAAAAGGCGCGCGGTTTTTTTTCGTAAGGAATGCAAAGAAAGGTGCGCGAATGAAAAAACGTGCACTTTTATTTTTCGGGGAGCTATGAAATTTTGAGCAGTACGCGCAAAATAACGTATACCGCGGTAGGCGCGGCGGTGGCGGCGGTGTGCCTGTTTTTGACCAACTTCGGCTGGTTAAAGATTTCGCTTCTGATGGCGGCGGCGCTTTGCTACTATATCGTGTGCTGTAAGTGCGGGTTTGGGTACGGCGTTGCGGACGTCGCGGTGAGTCTGCTGCTCGTCTTCTTTACGGGGGGCTTGACGCCGCTTTCCTCGGCGTTCTTACTTACGGCAATCGTGTTTGCGCCCTACGCGCTCCTCAGTTATTTTATCCGCAAACTCTACTACACCAAATGGCAGACGGCGCTCATTCGTCTTGGCGCGGTCGCGGTGTTTGCCAATCTTGCGCTTGTGGGCGTATGGTTTGCCGCCAAGTGGATCGCCGTAGACGTCCTTACGATTGCAGGTAGACTCGGCGGCTATGCGGTGCTCGCGCTCCTGTTTACGGTTTTCGCGCTCGTTTTCGATTTGTTGTTCAATCAGCTTTCCATACGCCTCTTGAAGCTTTTAAAGTAGGGGAGGGGCAAAATGCAGTGACAAAGTTTTTGTTTAAGCTACGAAAAAAGCTTGGCAAAAAAGTTGACACGCCGCCCACTGATGTGGTATCATGATAAAGCCCATATAGACGGGGCTTTATTTTTCTATGGTTTACCATAGCGAGGAGTTGAAAACCAATGGCTGCTACTACGAGAACGCGTATTACCCTTGCCTGCACCGAATGCAAACAACGGAACTATGACGATTACAAAAACAAGAAGAACGATCCCGATCGTATCGAACTGAAAAAGTACTGCAAGTTCTGCCACAAGCACACGCTCCACAAGGAGACGAAATAACATGGCAAACGAGAACAAGCAAGCCGCGGCGCAGCAAAAGGGCAATAAGAACGAAAAGCCCAAGAAGCGCAACCGCATAAAGGAGACGTTCGCCGAACTCAAACGGGTCACGTGGCCCACGTTCGGTCAGACGATGAAGCAAACGGGCGCCGTGTTCGTTGTGACGATTTTCTTCCTGGTACTCTTGCTTATCATGGATCAGCTTCTGGGGCTTGCCCACAGACAGCTTGTGACCGACCTCGGCGACACGACCGAAGTTTTGTCGTATGCCCTCGGCGGCATAAAGGCAGTGGGCACGCGACTATTTGCGAGCGCTCCCGCCGCACCGCTCTTGCTTTAAAAGGAGAATGGCATGGAAGATGAAATTCTGACGCCTTCGTACGACGAGACAAGCATTGAACAGAGCGACGTACAGGCGGAAAAGAGCGCAGAGCCGGAAGCGAAGTGGTACGTTTTGCATACTTATTCGGGCTACGAAAATATGGTGCGCGACAATTTGCGGATGGTGTTCGAAAAGAACAACATGACCGACCGACTCAAAGAAATCACGATTCCCATGGAAGACGTGGTGGAGGAGAAGAACGGCAAACGCAAAATCGTACAACGCCGTATGTTCCCTTGCTACGTACTCGTTAAAATGATCTACAACAACGATATGTGGCATATGATCACCAATACGCGCGGCGTAACGGGATTCGTAGGGCCGCAGGGCAGACCGCTTCCCTTAAACGAAGACGAGATCCGCAGAATGCACCTCGAAAAGATTGTCGTCGAAACCGACTACAAAGTGGGCGACCGCGTGAAAGTAACGCAAGGTCCCTTGGAGGGCTTCGTGGGCGAAATCGAAACGATGGATGCCGCCGCGAGCAAGTGCCGCGTTATTGTGAGCATGTTCGGGCGCGAGACCCCCGTCGATCTGGAACTTTATCAGATCGAACGCGCTGAGTAACAGCGTAATAAAAAATGTGTAATTCGGGAGAACCTCAAATAGGTTCGTTTGTACCGCGATTGCTAAAGAACAAAAAAGCAAGGAGAAACAAAAATGGCAAAGAAATTGCAAGCGGTCGTAAAGCTTCAGCTGCCCGCAGGCAAAGCCACCCCGGGTCCTCCCGTCGGTAGCAGCCTCGGTCCGCACGGTATCAACATTCCGGGCTTTACCAAGGAATTCAACGAGAAGACGAAAGGGCAGGAAGGTCTTATCATTCCCGTCGTTATCAGCATCTACGCCGACCGTAGCTTCACGTTCGTTTTAAAGACGCCTCCCGCAGCCGTGCTTATCAAGAAAGCGTGCGGCATCGAGAGCGGCTCCGCAAAACCGAACCGCGACAAAGTGGCGAAGATTACGAAAGCGCAACTCACCGAGATCGCGACGCTGAAAATGCCCGATCTCAATGCGGCAAATCTTGAATCGGCAGTCAGCATGATCGCCGGCACGGCACGCAGTATGGGCGTCACCGTGGTAGACTGAGAGGAGGCGCAGAGATGAAACACGGAAAGAATTATAACGAAAGCGTAAAAGCGCTCGACCTTACCAAAGCGTACGAATCGAACGAAGCAATGGACGCGGTTATCGCCAGCGCGAAAGCCAAGTTCGACGAAACGGTGGAATTGCACGTCCGTTTGGGCGTAGATCCTCGCCAAGCCGACCAACAGGTCCGTGGCACGGTCGTTCTTCCCAACGGTACGGGCCGTAAAGTGAAAGTGCTCGTTATCGCCAAAGGCGAGAAGGCGGATATTGCCGCCAAAGCGGGCGCGGACATCGTAGGTGCGGAAGAGATCATCGCGAAGATCCTCAACGAAAACTACCTCGACTTTGACGTCGTCATCACGTCGCCCGACATGATGGGTCAGATGGGTCGTGTGGCAAGAATCCTCGGCCCCAAAGGCTTGATGCCTTCGCCCAAGTCCGGTACGGTTACGACCGACGTCGAAAAGGCGATCAAAGACACCAAAGCCGGTAAAGTAGAGTACCGCGTAGACAAAACCGCTATCGTGCACTGCCCGATCGGTAAGAAGTCGTTCGGCGCGGAAAAACTGCTTGAAAACTTCAACGCGCTTATGGAAGCCATCGTTAAGGCGAAGCCGTCCGCGGCAAAAGGCACGTACGTTAAGAGCGTATACGTTGCCGCCACGATGGGCCCGGGCATCAAGGTAAATTACAGAGCCTAAACATAGGGTAGGTTCGGTAATTCAAAAAGGGGACTGCCAAGAAAGCAGGTAGCCCCGCAAATCAAAACGTATATTCAAACGCAACCAAAGTAGTGCCAAAGACCACAAGCGGAGCGATCCATAAACGAGTAGAGTCGGCTTGTCGAGGCGCACGTAGATTCGTCTTTCAGAACCGAATTGTGCAAACGCCTCGCTATTTTACGGGGCGTTTGTTTATAGAAAAGACTGCGGCCGCTTGCGGCGTAGCCGAAAACCTAAAAAGGAGGTTAAACAATGTCTAAGGAAGCTATCGAACAGAAAAAGCAAGAAGTAGCCGATATTACCGACAAGGTAAAACGTGCGAAAACCGTTGTTTTGGTCGATTACCGCGGGCTTACCGTTGCGCAGGACACCGAGATGCGTGTGGCGATGCGCGGCGCGGGCGTGGACTACAAGGTGCTCAAAAACCGTCTTGTGCTCCGTGCGTTCAATGACTGCGGCTATCAAGGGTTCGACGAAGTTTTGCAAGGTCCTACCGCCGTAGCGTTCGGCTATGAAGATGCGGTTGCACCTGCGAAAATCGTTTCGGACACGGTTGCAAAGACCAACAACAAAATTTCCGTAAAAGGCGGCATTATCGAAGGTAAAGCGGCGTCGGTCGAAGAGATCAATGCACTTGCCAAGATTCCCGCAAAGCCCGTGCTTGTGGCGCAACTGCTCGGCATGTTGCAAAACCCCGTGCGTTCGCTCGCGGTTGCACTTTCCGAGATTGCCAAGAAGCAGTCGGCGTAAGGTTTACGTAGCCGCTTTCTGTACGGCGAAGAGTCTGAAGGCTTAGCCTTCCCTGAATGCGTGCAGGTATCCACGCGCAAAATTAAAAAGGAGAAAACAAAAATGGCAGATTTGAACAAAATTTTGGAAGAAGTAAAAGGCATGACGGTCGTTGAACTCAACGAACTCGTAAAAATGCTCGAAAACGAATTCGGCGTATCCGCAGCCGCTATGGCTGTTGCAGCTCCCGCCGCAGGTGGCGCTGCCGCTGCTCCGGCCGAGGAAGAGAAGACCGAATTCAACCTCGTTCTTAAAGAGGTCGGTGGCAACAAGATTGCCGTTATCAAGGTTGCTCGCGAAATCACCGGTTTGGGACTGAGCGAAGCAAAAGCACTCGTAGACGGCGCACCTTCCACCATCAAAGAAGCTATGCCGAAAGAAGAAGCGGAAGCCGCTGTCAAGAAATTCCAAGAAGCCGGCGCTACCGCGGAACTCAAGTAATTGCTTTTTGCCCGATTTTTCGGGTTTTGTCCCAAAAGAATTTATTGTACTGCGCTCGCAGAGTTGCGGTACCTTAAATCTATACTACGCCGTTACGCTTCTTTTTCGTAGCGGCGTTTCTTATTCTTTTGATTTGCAGGTTCCAAGCAGTCGAGCGAAATGACAAAAAAGGAGTGGCGCTCTTTCTCGGAACGAAAGGGTACGCAAGAAATTGAGGGTTTAAGAAAGTTCGGTTACGGTATACTTAGTGTGCGCGTTAAAAATACGAGGGGAGTAGGGAATGGTTCGTTTTTTGGTCGTAGCGGCCGTTATCATCGGAATTGCCATACTGCTGAAAGTTGTGACGAAAAGCTTGAAGTGGGTGGTCCGCTTCGTGGTCAACGCCGTGTTGGGCGTGGGGCTTTTATATCTTTTAAATTACCTTCCGTTTGTGCACGTAACACTCAACTTTTGGTGCGTGCTGCTTACGGGCATTTTCGGATTGCCCGCAGCGCTTGTGATTTTTATCGTAAGCTTCTTTATATAAACTCTTTGTCACCTCGACCAAGCACGAAGTGCGCGTGGAGAAGTCTCGTATAAATTCGGAGATTTCTCGACTGCGCTCGAAATGACAAGAAGAGTAAACACCGGCTATCCGTCACCTCGGAGGAACGAAGCGACGAAGCAATCCAGAAGAGAAAAGAGAAGGTCTGGATTGCTTCGGCATAAATGCATACTCCGCTTCGCTCCGTGGCGTTCGCGCTTCGCGCTCGGCTGAGCGCAATGACGAAGGGGGCATGCCTTACGCGAAGTGACAGTTGAATTTTTCCCAAAACAAAAGCGCCCCACCGTAACGGTGAGGCGCTTGTCGTTTGATTTGCAATCGAATCAATCGTT
>JAIEBL010000296.1 GCA_029069015.1 Clostridiales bacterium | reverse complement strand
TCTGCAAATTCGCCATTTTCAGCCGCTGCTTTGCAAGCATTGCCCGGTTCTTGAGCGCACCGTACTCTTTTTTCGCCTTGTCCGCCATAGTCTTTTGCCCTCCGTTTCGTATCGTTACACCTATTATAGCACGCCCCAACCTATGTGCAATACGTTCGACGAATTGCGTCCCTTTTCGGCATATTTCGCGGCATAGAAAAAACGCACGTAGCAGCGGAAACCATAAAAAAATACAGATCCTTGAAAAGACCTGTATTTTCGTTTTTGTTATTCTCGGCGGCTTAGCCTTTGTTGCCACGCTTACGGGCGGCTTCCGACTTTTTCTTGCGACGGACGGAAGGCTTCTCGTAATGCTCCTTACGCCGCAAATCGCCCATGATATTATCTTTTTGGCATTTACGCTTAAAACGCTTTAATGCGCTGTCCAGCGATTCGTTTTCGCCTACTTTGATAACGGACATCTATAACACCACATTTGCTCATAGAACGGTTATTTTACTTGTACAGTATAATTGCTTTGGCAAAAAAAGTCAAGAGAATTTGCGGGTAAAAAATTATAAGCCTAAAACTTTTTATACTATGCCTTTTTTAAGTCGGGAAAGTCCAACACTTGCCCGCCCATGATATGAATGTGCAAATGAAAGACGGTTTGCCCCGCGTCGTCGCCTTGGTTGATGACGAGGCGGTAGCCGTTACCAAGGCCCAATTCGGGTGCAATGCGAGCAATCGTCGCAAAGATAACGCCCAAATCGTTCCGATCGGCTTCCGTCATTTCGCTGAGTAACTTATAATGCTTCTTCGGCATCGCCAAATAATGTTTCGCCGCTTTGGGGTCGATATCGGCAATCACGATCATACGCTCGTCTTCGTAGTACCGCTTGGACGGAATCGCACCGTCGATGATTTTGCAAAAAACACAGTCGTTCATTTTCCTATTACTCCTTCTTTATAAATTTCCTGTAAAGACACGGGTTGCATATCGCCCGCGTTCAACTTGGTGTACACTTTGATATAGTTGGGCGTGTAGCCCACGGTAAAACCGTCCTCTTCCGTTTCTGCATACACGCTGTACGTTTGCCCCAAAGAACGACGCATAAAGTCCGTTTTGAGTGCATTTCCCACCTCTATAAGTTCGGCAGCCCGCTTGAGTCGTACGGCTTTCGGAACTTGTTTGAGTCTGCAAGCCGCCGTGCCCGTGCGCTCGCTGTACGGGAATACGTGCAACGCCGAAAAGCCGACTTGCTTTACAAACGCAACCGTTTGCTGATGCTCCTCTTCCGTTTCTTCGGGAAAGCCCGCGATCACGTCGGTCGTTATGCCCGCATTGGGGAAAACGGCGCGAATGTCCTGCAC